>JANPCT010000069.1:0-7035 GCA_031431095.1 Acidobacteriota bacterium
CGCACACTGACCGCGAGCACCTGCGCCTTGACGAGCTCGACAGCGCGATCGGCGGGTACGAACGGCTGCTCGTGTCCTGCCTCCGCTGACGCACGTATCGGCCGCATCGCATTCGCGCATGACGAACGGAATCTCGGCACATATCTGACGGAACATGCGCCGCGCATGGCGGCCGGGCCAAGAGTCAATATCAGCACGTGAAGCGATCGAGGCACAGCGAGCCGAGGCCCCAGCCGCAGGCAATCCGATCCGTGGCAGCGCGGAGGACGGCGTTCAGCGCCGGACCCTGACGCGCCAGCGCGCGCAGGTAGACGCATCCCGCGTGGGAGCGGCCGAACGCCATGAGGACCTCGGCATCCGGCGCCGCCTCCAGCGGTGCATCGATTCCCGCGCTGCCGCCGAACCACACACCGTTGGCGAGATAGCGATGCCCGGCCAGGATGCCGGCGCCGGTCAGGTCCGCCGTCGCCGGTTGCAGGTGTGTGGCGTCGGCATAACGCAGCTCGCCGCCCACGGCCACCGTGGTGCGGCTGGACAGGTTCCTGAACTGGAGATACTCGCCACGCGCCGTGCGTCCAAGCGCCCACGTCTCGACGAGTCCGATGCGCGCCGTCGTGGCGGCGTGGACCTGCACGACTTGCGTGAGCGCACCGTCAGGAAAAGGAATCGTGACCGATGGGTAGTATTCGAGGCTGGCACCCTCATGCGCCCGGAGGGTGACGTGCTGGGTCGCCTGCTCGCCCAGGCTCATGCTCATGATCCTCGAGGCAGCCGTTGTCGTGACCACCACCTGCGCGCCGGGCTCGGCGTTGACGTCAATCGACACGCTATCGCCGCCGCACAGGCCCGGGCCGAGGGAAATGAGCTGCACGACGAGGCGTCCGTCCGGCCACTCGAACGGCCGGACGATGGCCATCGGTGCGTCGAGGCGAGAGGCGGCGAGCACGGTTCGTGCGCCGCGCCGCGCGAAGGTCAGCTCCGCGCGGCCGTTCATCGTCTACTCGAAGAGGACATCGCGGCGGATCCACTCGATCACGCCGTCGAGGCCGTCTCCGGTCTTCAGATTCGTGAAGACGATCGGTTTGCCCTGGCGGATCGCCGCGGCATCCCGCGCCATGACGGACAGGTCGGCGCCGACGTGAGGCGCGAGATCGGTCTTATTGATCACCAGCAGATCGCTGCGCGTCACGCCCGGGCCACCCTTACGCGGCACTTTGTCGCCGCCGGCGACGTCGACGACGTAGATGCTGACATCGACGAGCTCGGGACTGAACGACGCCGCGAGGTTGTCGCCGCCCGACTCCAGGAAGACGATTTCCAGATCGGGAAACGCGGCGACGGCGGCATCGAGCGCTTCGTGATTGATGGACGTATCTTCACGGATGGCGGTATGCGGGCAGCCTCCCGTCTGGACGCCGCGTATCCGCTCCTGCGGCAACGCCCCCGATCGCACCAGGAACTCGGCATCTTCATAGGTGTAGATGTCGTTGGTGACGACTGCGAGGCTGTAGCGGTCCTTCAGGCGTTTGCACAGACTGTCCAGCAGCGCGGTCTTGCCCGATCCGACCGGTCCGCCGACGCCTATGGTCACTCTACTCATCGTCGACCTCAAACCCCGCGCGGTGATGGGCTCGCCGTCTCACGACTGAAACAGTCGGGTGTGCAGAAAGGCCTGTTGATGGCTGCGGATATCGAGCGCCGGCGTGCAAGTGAACAGCGAACCTTCAGGATCCGCGAGCACCCCCGCGACGGCGCGCGCCAGCGGCTGGTGCATCTCGATCAACAGTTCCTGCGCCTGTGCCGGACTGATGGCCATGCAGCGCATTGCCGCGCTCAGCGTCCCCATCGTCAGGCTCTGCCCGTACGCGAGCAGGAGACTGCGCGCGTCCATCCCGAGCAGCCGGCCGGCCGCGCCGGCGACGACGGCGTGGTGGGACGGGCAGACGTCGAGGTGCAGGTCCGGATAAAGACGCCGAAGCAGATCCAGGGCGCGGCGTCCGAGCTTCACGCTGGCGTCTCTGATCGCGGGGATCACCTTGAGCGCGTCGAGCTGACGCGCCAGGCGGTCAACGGCGGTGCCGTCGGCGGCGGCCCACGCGAGGCACGCGGCGCCCAGCTCGCTGCGGCCCCACCCGAGTTCGATCTGTCCGCGCACGATCTCGCGGAGCTCCCTCAACCCGGCTCCTGACGCGGCATAGGTTTCCACGCCGCCAGAATGCGCGAACGCGCCGATCGGGAACTGCGAATCGAACAGCTGGAGGAGGCGGAGCAGCGCCAGGTCGGCGCTCAATGAGCGTGCTCCCCTGGGGGGCGGCCGTGAAAGCCGCGCTGTTCTTCGACGAACGGTACGCCGGCGCGTCGCAGCCTGTCGGCGAGTGCTGCATCGGCAAGCGCAATCACGCTGCCACCCTCGATTTCCACGTCACGGTGGAGGTTGCCAATCAAGTGGCCGACGCGCGCCGCTTCGCCGATGTCGCGAGGGCGGGCGACGATGACCGTCTCGGGCGCGACGCCGACCACATACGCGCGTGGCCCGTCCTGATGCAGCAACTGGCCCGGCCGCAAGACCGTCCCGGTGGGGAGATCGATCGGGAACCTGGTCCCGTCAGGCGCGTCGATCATCCGCCGCACGCGGCGACGGTCGTGAGCTGTCATCGGAATCTCGATCATCGTGGTCTCGGTCATCGCTGGCTCAGAACAGGAAGTAGCGTTGCGCCAGCGGGAGGACCGCCGCCGGATGGGGCACGATGCGCTCGCCGTCGATGGTGACGGTGTAGCGTTCCGGATCGATGACAATGGCCGGACGCGTGTCGTTGAGCGCCATGTCGCGCTTGCCAATCGCGCGGGTGTTGCGTACGGGCAGCAGCGTGCGATCGAGATTGGCCGGCAGCCGCCGTTCTGCCAAGGACACGCCGGAGACGAACGTCCAGCACGAGGCGCCCGGGGCTTTGCCAAGCGCGCCGAACATCGGCCGGTAGCGAACCGGTTCGGGTGTGGGAATCGACGCGTTCGGGTCCCCCATCAGCGCTGCCGCGATGACGCCCCCCTTGAGCACGAGGTCCGGCTTGACGCCGAAGAACGCGGGGTTCCACAGCACCAGGTCTGCGAATTTGCCGACCTCGATGGACCCCACGTACTCGCTGACCCCGTGGGCGCGCGCCGGATTGATGGTGTATTTGGCGACGTAGCGGCGCAGACGGAGATTGTCGCTGTCGGCATCGTCGCCCGGCAACGCGCCCCGCGATCCCTTCATGACGTGTGCGGTCTGCCAGGTCCGCGTGATCACTTCGCCGACGCGCCCCATCGCCTGCGAGTCCGACGACATCATGCTGATCGCGCCGAGGTCGTGCAGGACGTCTTCGGCGGCCATGGTCTCCGGGCGAATGCGGGATTCCGCAAAGGCGACGTCCTCAGGCACCTGCGCGTTCAGGTGATGGCAGACCAGCAGCATGTCGAGATGCTCGTCGAGCGTGTTGACCGTGTAGGGCATCGTTGGATTGGTGCTCGACGGCAGCACGTTGGGCTCGGCGCACACCCGCAGGATGTCGGGCGCGTGGCCGCCTCCCGCTCCCTCGCTGTGATAGGTGTGGATGGTCCGGCCTTTGAAGGCCGCGATGGTGTCTTCCACGAATCCGGATTCGTTGAGCGTGTCGGTATGGATCGCGACCTGCACGTCGTATTCGTCCGCGACGGTGAGCGCGGTGTCGATCGTCGCCGGCGTCGTGCCCCAATCCTCGTGCAGCTTCAGTCCCATGGCGCCGCCGCGCACCTGTTCGATGAGGCCTGCTGGCGTTGCCGCGTTGCCTTTACCGAGGAAGCCGAAGTTCATCGGCAGCGCGTCGGTAGCCTGGATCATCCGATGGATGTTCCATTCGCCGGGTGTGCACGTCGTGGCGCGCGTGCCGTCTGCGGGCCCGGTGCCGCCGCCGATCATCGTCGTGATCCCGCTGTAGAGCGCCTCCCATACCTGCTGCGGGCTGATGAAGTGGATGTGGGCGTCGATGCCGCCGGCGGTCAGGATCCGGTGCTCGCCGGCGATGATCTCCGTCGAGGGACCGATGGCCAGGCCCGGGGTCACACCGTCCTGCACGTCGGGATTGCCAGCCTTGCCGATCGCGCAAATCCGGCCGTCGCGCACACCGACGTCGGCTTTCACGACGCCCCAGTGGTCGAGGACGATGACGTTGGTGATGACCAGGTCGGGCGCTCCGCCGTCGCGGGATACCTGCGACTGACCCTGACCGTCGCGAATGACTTTTCCTCCGCCGAAAGTGACTTCCTCACCGTAGATCGCGGCGTCGTGCTCGATGCGGAGGAACAGATCCGTGTCTCCCAGCCGCACGCGGTCGCCGGTGGTCGGACCGTACAGACTGGCGTAGGCGTCGCGAGGGAGTCTCATGGGCGGTCCAGAGGCCCGTCCACCAGCGCGTTCATTCCACGGGCGATTCGCCGGCCTGCGAGCGGGATGAGGTTGACGTCACGCGCCTCGCCGGGCTCGAACCGCAGTGACGTTCCAGCCGGCACATCGAGTCTTCGGCCGTAGGCCTGCTGACGCTCGAACCGGAGCGCGCGGTTGACCTCGAAGAAGTGGGTGTGGGACCCGACCTGGATCGGGCGATCGCCGGCGTTCTCGACACGCACCCGGACCGCCGTGCGTCCCGCATTGAGCTCGATGTCGTCGCCGCCGAGAAAATATTCGCCAGGGATCACGGCAACTCCTAGCGAATCGGATCGTGGACGGTCACGAGCTTGGTACCGTCGGCGAACGTCCCTTCCACCTGGATCTCACGAATCATCTCCGGCACACCTTCCATCACGTCGTCGCGGTTCAGGATCTGCGCGCCAAGCGACATCAGTTGCGACACCGAGCGGCCGTCACGAATACCTTCGAGGACCTCGGCGGTAATCAGCGCCACGGCCTCAGGATGGTTCAGCTTCAAGCCGCGCAACTTGCGCCGGCGCGCGACGTCGGCCGCGGTGAAGACGAGAAGCTTGTCGATCTCGCGCTCGGTCAATCGCACGGGTCGATTCTAATAGAACGTGCCGATTGCTTCCATCGTGCCCGCAGATAACGCGCGAAAGCGCCGGCGGATGTGTCTCGATGTTCCCGTCACATCGATCCGATAACGGCTTTGAATGATCGGACGGCATGCCCCGCCGCTAGTCTCGTCGCATGCCGTTTCGATCGCGCACCGCCGTTCTGTTACTCGCCGCCCTGCTGCTGGCTGCCGCCGAAACGCGCGCCGGCGAGGCAATATGCAATGACACGCTGCCGGCGAACATCGACCCCGGGATGTTCGCGTCGGCGATTCTGAAGATGCTGTCCCGTTCGGAAACGTTCCGTGAGCAGTGCCATCGCATCGCGGCGCAGCCCGCGCTGCGTGTTCGGGTCGGGATCACGCTCCAGTCTTCCGATTACCGCGCGGTCACCATCCTCGCGCGCTACGAGGCCGGCTACCTGCGCGCCGAAGTCACGCTCGTCTTCGCCGAAAACTACATCGAACTCGTCGCGCATGAATTCGAGCACGTGCTGGAGCAGGTCGACGGGATCGATCTTCGCGCCCGCGCGGCACTGGGCCAGGCCAAACACCTGCCGGATGGCGCCTACGAGACGCCCCGCGCCACGCTGGCCGGACAACAAATGTGGCGCGAATACGAGGCGCTACCGGCGGACAGCGGCCGGCGCCGCCTGCTGTGGTTCCGATGACAGCCGCGTCAGCGTCGCCATCATCTCCTGCACCACGCGCGGTACGCGCTCGCCCGAGCGGTAGACCCAGCCGGTCTCGCGCACCAGATGTTGGCCCTTGATGCGCACGGCGTGCAGGGAACCGCCGAGCGTTTCCTGTTCCACCGACTGGAAGGGGACGATGCTCATGCCAAGACCGGAAGCGACCATCGACTTGATGATCTCGACGTTCTCCGTTTCGGCGACCACGCGCGGCTTGATCTGTTCGCGGACGAAGAACTCGTCGATCGTGCGGCGCGTGTTGGAGCCGGCCTCGAACAGGATGAACGGCTGGTTGATCAGGGCCTCGATGGGAACGGGCCCCTTCGAGGCGGCGAGCGGGTGTCCCGCGGGCAGGGCGAGCATCAGCTCTTCACGCAGGACCGGGATGCTCGTGAACGCGGGATCGTCGACCGGCAGCGTCAGCAGCGCCAGGTCGGCGCGCCGCGTCCGCAGCCGGCGCAGCAGACGCTGCACGCCCCCCGTGGCAATCTTAATGTCGACGTCCGGATGATGCTTTCGGAACTCGCGCAGCAGCGGCGGGAACACATAGAGGCAGACCGTCATGCCGCCCACCATGTGAATGGTGCCGCTCAGGACTTTCTGGCTGTCGGTAATCCCCGACGACGTTTCGCGGATGTCGCTGAAGACGCGATGGCTGAGTTGGAGCAGCGCTTCGCCCGCCGCGGTGATCTGAACCCGGCGGCCCAGCCGCACGAACAACCGCTCGTGGAACTCGTCCTCGAGCAGCAGAATCTGCCGGCTGATGGCGGACTGAGAGACGTTGAGCCGGGCGCCCGCCCCGGTAAACGAGCCCGTTTCGGCGATGGCGCGAACGATTTCGAGTTGGCGGAGGTCCATGGTTCACTGCGGACCTGAGGGGCCCTGCGGCTGCAGGACGACTGTCTCAGAGCCTGTTCGATTCTCGACCCCGGGGACCCAGAAGGGAAGTAGAAAGAATCGATTCAAGTCATGTTTGTTGCTTATGGTTTGGAGGCCCGGTAACTTCCGAGGGTACGGACCCAATGTGAGAATTCGGCGAGGTCCGCCAGCGCCCTTTCGCAGCCGGGGTGGCTGCGGGAGACCTCCACGTCCACATAGAAGGCGTATTCCCAAGGTTTTCCGCGCAGCGGGCGCGATTCCAGCTTCGTGAGGTTGATGTCGCGCAGCGCGAACCCGGCCAGCGCCTTGAACAGCGCCCCGGGCTTGCTGTGCAGCGCGAACACGATCGACGTCTTGTTGGCATCGGGTGCGTCCACCGCCGTGGGGGCGATCACGCAAAAGCGGGTGATGTTGTCGGCGAAGTCCTG
>JANPCT010000070.1:0-1672 GCA_031431095.1 Acidobacteriota bacterium
CAATCGTCACGCGGACGCCGAGCTGATCCTCGATGCGGCCGATCACCTGGATGGCGGTCAACGAATTGCCGCCAAGGTCGAGGAAGGTGTCGTGCACCTCGACGCGCGGCGCGCCAAGGACCTGCTGCCAGATCGCCAGGATCGCCGCTTCGGTCAGGGTCACGTCCGACGCCAGCGTCGCCACTTCCTCGCCTTGCAGGGCAGTCGCGTCGGCGGCGACCGGCACCGGTGACGGCCGCTCCGGCACCGCGAAGGCAACCCGGGCAACCAAGTCCGCGGTCGAGACGAACACCTGCTGCAGTCCGCGATAACGCATCAACCGATCGAATGCCACGACCCCCTCGCCCTGGGTCATTGCCAACCGCGCCAGCAACGACGTCGCGGGCAACTGGCCGCCGACCGGATGCCACGCGTCCCAGTTGATGATGGTCCACGGCCGATCGCCGTGCCGGTTGTGGGCTGCGACAAACGCATCGAGGTAGGCGTTGGCCGCCGCATAGGCGCCGTAGCCGACGCCGCCCAACACCGCGGACAACGACGACATGACGATGCAGAAATCCATCGACCGGCCGGCGGCCGCCGCTTCCAGCGCGCGCATGCCGGCAAGCTTGGGCGCGAAGTGACGATCGCACCGCGTGCGATCAGTGGCCGCAAGAGGAGCGAAGCTGGATTCGTCCATCAAACCCGCGGCGCTGATGACGCCGTCGATCGGTCCGAAGCGTCGCTCGGCCTCGGCGAAGGCCGCCGCCAGTTGCCCGGCGTCGGCGACATCGGCGGCGACGACGTGTACCTGCGCGCCCAGCCGCTCCAGTTCGAGGACCTTGAGCATGCGGATGGACAGTTGATCCAACGGCGCCGCGGGATCGACTGTCGGCCAGGTCTCACGCGCCGGCAGCGGCGTCCGACCCACCAGAGTCAGGCGCGCCTTGGAATGCGCGAGGAACACCGCAACGCTGACGCCGATCGTGCCCAGACCGCCAGTGATCAAATAGTGGCCGCCGGGCCGCACACCGGCCACGTCGCGCGGTTCGGCGGTGAGTGGACGGAGGACGGGAATCCAGCGCCGGCCACCGCGGATCGCGACTTCACGATCGCCGGCATGGCCGATCAATTCCGCGAGCAGCGCTGCCTCGTCACGCGCGCCTGTCGGCGACGGGAGATCCACACGCTGGCAGCGGATGTGCGGCTGCTCCTGCGCGAGCACCAGGCACGCGGCCGCCAGCGTGGCGCGATCCGGCACCAGTATTTCGGACCCGGATACATTGTCCACACCCTGGGTGACGACGGTCAGAGAAATCGCGGCGCTCGTTTGGACGCGCTGGAGCGCGCCGGCAAGCCGCGCCAGACTGTAGAAGCCGTGCTCGAGCGTCGTCGACTGGGCGACGGTTTCGGAATAGGCGTTGCCGAGATGAACGATCCGCAGCGCTTCGCCGCAGTCGAGGAGAGCCGCCGTGAGCACCGCGTCGTAATCGGCGGCGTTGGGAGAAATCGTGTACTGGCGCGCACCGACTCGAGAAAAGGCCGGACCGAAGGTCGCGATGGTCACACCGCGGGCGGCGTGGAGCGCCAGCGAATCGGCGCACCGCGCAGCGATGGCCGCGTCCCGCGCGATGATCAACCACGACGAGGGGGCAAGAGGCGGCTGATCGCCGGACGAGTACGCCGCCGGCAG
>JANPCT010000071.1:0-8936 GCA_031431095.1 Acidobacteriota bacterium
GATCGCGCGCATTGCCGGGGACGACGCCACCCCAGAACAGAACCTCGACGTCACTGCGACGAGCGGCCTCACGCTTCATTGCAAGCGCGGCGACCGTCGTCGTCGCGGGAATGCTGTTGAGCGGCATGTCGACGATCGTGGTGATGCCCCCTGCGGCGGCCGCCCTGGTGGCCGTCGCGAACCCCTCCCACTCCGTCCGTCCAGGCTCATTGACGTGAACGTGGGTGTCCACGAGTCCCGCCATGACCACCAGATCGCCGACGTCATGGATGGTTTCCGCAACGGGTGGCAGGCCGGGAGTCGGAGGTTCGAGGTCGGAGAGGTCGCGGGATGTGACGACGCGATCGATGCGCGTGTCACGGATGTAGACCGTGGCCGGCTGCACCCCGGACGCCAGGACGACTCTCGTCGATCTGATTCCATGTCCCTCGGGAGCAATCAAGGCCGGCATGCGCGGATTCTACTCCTCAGGTAGGATCGCCAGATGCCACGACTCCGCTGGGGGCTGCTCAGTACGGCCCGAATCAACCGACTGATCATTCCCGCCGTCAGAGCCTCGGCCCGCAGCGAGATCGCGGCGGTCGCAAGCCGGACGCCCGAACGCGCGCGCACCTACGCCGCCGAGTGGAACATCCCGCGGGTGCTCGCGTCCTACGAGGCCATGATTGCCGACCCCGACCTCGACGTCATCTACATCGGGCTGCCCAACAGCCTGCACGCCGAATGGACGGTGCGATGCCTGGATGCGGGCAAGCACGTCCTGTGTGAGAAGCCGCTGGCGCTGTCGGTAGACGATGTGGATCGCGTGCAGCAGGCGGCGACACGGACGAAGCGAGTAGCAGCCGAAGCCTTCATGTATCGCCACCATCCGTTGACGCACGCGGCTGCCACCGTCGTCAGGAGCGGGGAGCTGGGAGACATCCGGGGCTACAAAGGAGCGTTCACGTTTCGGCTCACACGGGAGGGGGACGTGCGGCTCGACCCCGCGTTGGGCGGAGGGTCGCTGTGGGATGTGGGCTGCTATCCCGTCAGCTATGCCTGCTTCCTGGCTGGCGCCGCACCGAGTGAAGTCACCGGCTGGCAGAACGCGTCGACTGACGGGATCGATCTCGAGTTCGCGGGAATGATGCGATTTGCCGACGGCAGTATCGCGCAGTTCGACTCGGGCTTCCGCGGTCCGGTCAGGGCTGAGATGGAAGTGATCGGCACTCGAGGATCACTCCGCATCGTCCGCCCATTCAGGACTGACACGACGAGCCGGTTGCTGCTGACAATTGGGGAGGACAGCGAAACCCTGCCGTTCGACGCCGATGCGCCGTTCGCCGGCGAGGTCGCTGACATGGAGGGGGCCGCGCTGGATGGAGCTGCGCCGGAGA
The DNA here is from genome assembly GCA_031431095.1 of Acidobacteriota bacterium. Classification (GTDB taxonomy): domain Bacteria; phylum Acidobacteriota; class Vicinamibacteria; order Vicinamibacterales; family 2-12-FULL-66-21; genus JAICSD01. Next base: position 1,377 of record JANPCT010000071.1, read on the forward strand.
TCCCATTGTCGGAATCGCGTCGTACGATCGCCACCATCTGCGCGCTGTATGACGCCGCCCGCTCCGGCCGCGCGATACGGCCGATGTAGGGAACTGTCAGCCCAACATCATCACCGCCCGCGAAATGTCGGCCGCGGATCCAGCGCTCCTCCAGGCGCAGGAACCGGCGGACCTGGTGGAGCTGATCATCGCTGCGGTGCGTGAAGAATCACGACTGGCCAGGTGAGATAGCTGACGGCGGGGGCCTGTGCGGCAGCGTTTGCGTTATCCTGCGGGGATGATCCGCACCTCGCTTGCTGCCATCGTCGTGGTGTGCCTGTCCTTCGGCGTCGCGGCGCAGGAACGCGATCGGACCAGGATCGACGCCAGATACAAATGGAACCTTGCCGATTTGTACGCGTCGGATGAGGCGTGGCGGGCCGCCAAGGAGAAACTCCTGCCCGAGATCGCGAAGGTTGCCGCGTTCAAAGGAACCCTCGCCACCTCTCCGGCGCGGCTTGCCGATTCGCTCGACCTCGCCAACCGCGTCGCCAAAGAGTTCCAGAAGGTCTACGTCTATGCCAGCTTGAGCTCCGACCAGGACACGCGGGTCAGCGGTTACCAGGGCATGCAGCAGGAGATGCAGCAGATTGGCGCGCGCTTCGGCGAGGCGATCGCCTTCGCGGAACCGGAAATCCTCAAGATCGCCAAGCCGACGCTGGACAAGTGGGTGGCGCAGGAGCCGCGACTCAAGACCTACGCGCACTACCTGGACGACATCCAGCGGCGCGCGCCCCACACGCTGGGCGATGCCGAGGAGCGTCTGCTCGCGTCCTCCTCGCTGGCCACCGGCGCCTCGTCGTCCGTGTACAACATCCTGTCGAACGCGGACTTTCCGTATCCATCCGTGACCCTCAGCGACGGCAAGACCGTGAAACTCGACTCGTCTGCTTTCACTTTCTATCGAGGCCTGCCGAACCGCGCCGATCGACAGCTGGTGATGTCGTCGTTCTTCAACGCGCTGGGGAAATTCAAGGGCACCTTCGGGGCCACCCTGAACGGGCAGGTCCAGTCGAACGAGTTTTACGCGCACGCCCGCCGTTACGAAACGGCCATGGACGCCGCGCTCGACGGCGCGAACATTCCGGCGAAGGTCTACACAAGCCTGGTCCAGGGCGTCAACCAGGGACTGCCGACGTTTCACCGATACCTGCAGCTGCGGAAGAAGATGATGAACCTTCCGGACCTGCATTATTACGATCTGTATGCGCCGCTCGTCGCGGCGGCGGACCTGAGCTACACGCCGGAGGAATCACAAAAGAACGTGCTGGCGGCACTCGCGCCGCTCGGCCCGGAATACGTCGCCGCCGTCGATCGCGCCTTCCGCGAGCGCTGGATCGACCTCCTGCCGAATGAAGGGAAGCGGTCCGGCGCCTATTCGAACGGCTCCGCCTACGACGTCCACCCCTACATGCTGATCAACTTCAACGGCAAGTACGCCGATATGAGCACGGTCGCGCACGAGCTCGGGCACACGATGCAGAGCTACCTCTCGAACAAGACGCAGCCTTTCCATCTCGCCGGTTATCCGATCTTCGTCGCCGAGGTGGCGTCGACGTTCAACGAGGCGCTGCTCATCGAGCACATGCTCAAGGCGATCAAGGACGACACCGCGAAATTGTCGCTCCTCGGCAACTATCTCGAGAACATCAAAGGGACGGTCTTCCGCCAGACGCAGTTCGCGGAGTTCGAGCTGCGCATCCACGAGCTCGCCGAAAAGGGCGAGCCCATTACCGGCGAGGCGCTGGACAAGCTGTACCTCGAGGTCACGCGCAAGTACTACGGGCACGACAAGGGCGTCTGCCTTGTGGAGGATTACGTCGCGCACGAGTGGGCCTTCATCCCGCACTTCTACCTGAACTACTACGTCTTCCAGTACGCGACCTCTTTCACGGCCTCGGCTGCCTTGTCGGAGAAAGTCATCGCCGGCGACCCCGCAGCGACGAAGCGCTACCTGAACTTCCTCTCCGCCGGAGGCTCGAAGTATCCCATCGAGCTGCTCAAGGATGCGGGAGTTGACATGACGACCGGCGAGCCGCTCCAGCTCACGCTGCAGAAGATGAATCGGGTCATGGACGACATGGAACGGCTTCTCGCCGCGGTGAAGAAGTAGCCCCAGACGTCACGCCGGAATCGTGCCGGACCAGGACAAAGGCGGAGATCGGAATGAGTAGAATCGGGCGGCTCGCTGCCTCGCTGGCGGTTTCGGTCACGACGCTTGCGGCGCAGCCGCGCCCTGATGTTCATGCGATCGCAAGAACGGCGCTGGCGCAGATCGACGGCGACATCACGGTGGAAGGACTGCGCGCGCCGGTACAGGTGCTGCGCGACACGTGGGGGGTGCCGCACATCACCGCGCAGTCCACCGACGATCTCTTCTTCGCGCAAGGCTATGTCATGGCGCAGGATCGCCTGTGGCAGATGGAGATGTGGCGCCGCGCGGCAGCGGGACGGATGGCGGAAATCGCCGGGGCTGCGGCCGTCGATCGCGATCGCACGGCCCGTCTGCTGCGCTACCGAGGCCCGTTCGACGACTCGGAGTGGGGCAGCTACCACCCGGATGGCAAGCGGATCTTCTCATCCTTTGCGAACGGCGTGAACGCCTTCATCGCGCAGCACAGGCACAGCCTCCCCGTCGAGTTCGTGATGACGGGCGTCGTTCCCGAGCCGTGGACGATCGAGCAACTCGTCATGCGGCCGCCGTCGTTTGGCGACGCGGTGAACGAGCTGCAGCTCGCGCGCAGTGTCGCGCGGAGTGGCGCCGCCCAGGCCAACCGCGCGATGAACCCCGACCCGCCGGACGAACTCATCGTCCCTGACGGCGTCGATCTGGCCGCCGTGTCCGACGCGGTGATCGCGAGCGTGCGCGGCGGCGCTGCGGTGTTACCGCAACTGTTGCCTCAATACCGGCCCCTCGCGGCGGCTGGTGGCAACGAGACCGCGAACCGCGAGCCGGGCAGCAACAAACGGGTTGTGAGCGCGGCGAGGTCCGCAACCGGTCATCCGGTGGTCGCGAACGATCCGCACCGCGAGGTCACGAATCCTTCGCTCCGCTACATCGTCCATCTCCAGGCGCCTGGATGGAATGTGGCCGGCGCGGGGGAGCCGCCGTTTGTCGGCGTGGCTCTCGGGCACAACGAACGCATCGCGTGGGGCCTCACGATCGTCGGCACCGATCAGGAGGATGTCTACGTCGAGACCGTGAACCCGGCGAACGCCAGCGCGGTGAGCTACAACGGCGCCTGGGAGGCGATGAAGATCGTCAGCGACACCATCAAGGTGCAAGGCGCGGCCGACGCGGTCGTGCAGCTCAAATACAGCCGCCACGGCGCCATCTTCTTCGAGGACAAGGCCCGCCATCTCGCTTACGCGGTGCGGCGCGCCGCCGACGAACCCGGAACTGCGCCCTACCTCGCCGGCCTCCGCCTCGCGCAGGCGCGCGACTGCCGCGAGTTCCTGGGCGCGGCGATGTATTGGAAGGCGCCTACCGAGAATCACGTCTGCGGCGACGTCGAAGACAACATCTCATGGAGGCCGGCGGCACTCTCCCCCGCGCGCAAAGGATGGACGGGACGGTTGCCCGTACCTGGAACGGGCCGGTACGAGTGGCAGGGATTCAGAAGGGATCTGCCATCTGAGTTCAATCCGCCGCGCGGATACATCGCCACCGCCAACCACAACATCAATCCCTCCGGATACACACCGCCGCTGATGTTCAAGAATGCGGACACGCGCTTCGAGCGCATCACCCGCCTGCGGCAGCTCCTCGACGCGCCGCCGCAGAAACTCTCCATGGACGATCACCAGCGGATGCAGCACGACGCGCTGTCGCTGCGCGCGCTGGAGGCGTTGCGGTCGTATCGCGGCTGGACGGCGAAAAATCCCGAGGCCGAAAAAGCACGCGCGCTGCTCGCCGCGTGGAACGGCGTCTACGCGAGAGACAGTGTCGCAGCCGCGCTCTACACGTCACTCACCACCCCTCCGGCGCTTGCCGCCGCGCGCGAACTGTTGCCGGCAGATCCGACTCCGGCCCAGATCGAAGCGCGCCTGCTGGCAATCGTCAGCGACTCGAAGTGGTCCAGCGAACGTTGGGGCCAGCGGCACACTCGGGGGTTCCGCCACCCGCTCGTCCGCGAGTTCGATCTGCCGACGGTGGAGCGGAGCGGCGGCGCGGGCACCGTTGCAGCCGATGGCGCGACCTACCGCGAGATCCTCGATGTGTCCGACTGGGATCGATCGCAGGTGAGCAATGTGCCGGGGCAGTCAGGGCAGCCGGGCAGCCCTTACTACGGCAACCTGCTCACCGCCTGGGCCGATAACGGGTATTTCTCCCTCGCCTTCACTCGCAAGGCAGTGGAGGCGGTCGCACAGCACCGGCTGACCCTTCGTCCGTAGTCTCCTGAAGTCAGCGCACAGCCGCCGGCGGCGGTACTGGCTTCGAGCGGTCCTCGTACGGACGCAGGTTCCAGTCGAAGAACGTCCAGACGCGGTTCCATGAGTCGATCTGCTCGGGTGAGTCTTCGCGCTTCAGCGTGTCGATGTTCACGCGGCGGCTGAAGGTATGGCCGACGCTCGCATAGCCTCCCGGCGGATCCACGTAGATCCGGGTTTCGGCGAGGTGCGGCTTGCGGGCGCGCAACGCGTCGACCATCTGCTGATCCTCGACGAAGTTGACGTCCTGATCGTTGGTCGACACATGGACGAGGAGGGGCACCTGCAGCTTGTCCACGCTGTAGAGCGGTGAACGTTCGATGTAGAGGTCCGGTTTCTCGAACGGCAGACCCTGGATTCGCTTCTGCGTCGCGAACTGCCGCTGGTAGCCCGGTCCCTTGTACGAGAGCCGGAACACCAGGTTGGTGACCGGCACGATCGCGGCGGCCGCCTTGAACGGCGTCTTGTCGCGGAAGACGGAGAAGAGCGTGATGTAGCCGCCATGGCTCCAGCCCATGATGCCCAGACGCTCGGGGTCGACGTGCGGCAACGTCTTCAGGTAATCGACGGCACTCATCGTGTCGTCGATCTCGTAGCCGCCATAGTCAATCTCGTTGTGGAACGCCTCCCCGTAGCCCGTGCTGCCGCGGTAATCGGGGCAGATGACGACGTAGCCGCGATCGACGGCCTCCTTGACGAACGGCCACAAGCGGTTGTCCCAGCTGCCGTGAACGCCGCCGTGGACCCACACCAGCGCCGCATGTCCCTTGGCGCCGCGCTTCGTCAACGGTTGAAACAGGTACGCGGGAATATCCAGATCCCCGACGCTGCTCCGATACGTGATCTTCCTGAAGTCCACGACGCCCCGGGCGATTTCGGTATAGCGCTCATCGATTCTTTGTTTCGCCGCGATATCCCGCTCGAAATTCGTGCCTGCCGAGTGCTCTTTCGGATCGGCGCTCACATACAAACGCTGGGCGCGCTCCGCATCCATCGGCGCCTGCGGCCGCGGCGGGCGCGGTTGTGCGGCTGCCGGCGCGGCCTGATTCTGCCGTGCCGCAGCCGTACTCAGCGTGGCGCCAGGGAGGCAGAGCGTGAAGAAAAGCACGACGCACCATCGCTCTGATTTCGGGATCATGGCCGCGAATGATATCGCGGCTGTCCTCCGCAGGGAACGGCCGGAGTAAAAAAAGCCATGAACCGTCAATAAAATCAAAGGCCCGCGGTTGGCATCGTCATTGCGCATTGCCGGCGTGGGAGATCCACATGGCTTTGAGTGCTCTGATCACCGCAGCGATCCTTGCGGCTGCCGTTGCCGCGCCGGCAACGGCCGACGAACCACAGCGGCGCCGGCCGCGGCAGGATGGCGACCAGTCACAGCCGGCAGAGCGTCAGCCTGCCGAGAGGCAGCGCGCGCAGCCGCGGCGCGACACGCAGCAACAGGCGGAGCGTCCGCAGGATCGAGAGCGCGCCGTCCCGCGGACGGTTGAACCGAGGCGCGACGAGCGCGCGCAACGCGAATACGACAATCGCCGCAACGGCAACAACGGCCGGTACGACAACAACCGTGGCTACGACAATCGCAGCTACGACAACAACCGGCGTTATGAGACGGGCCGCTATGGCGACCGGAACTACGACACGCGCCGCTACTCACCACGGATCATCCGGCCATCGATCATTCGTGTGCTCCCGTACCGGCCGTACGTCTACAGGCCGAGCTATCGTGGCGGCTACTACGGCTCGGGAGGCGTTTACGCCTACGGAGCAACGCCCCGCGGCTACTACGATCCTCTCCCGGGCCGTTACTACGGCGGAGTCCGCATCACCGGCGCGCCGCGTGACGCCGAGGTCTTCGCCGACGGCTATTACGTTGGGCTCGTCAACGACTTCGACGGCATCTTCCAGCACATCAACCTCGAAGCCGGCAGCCATCACATCGAGATCGACCGGGGTGGCTACGAACCGATCGCCTTCGACGTTTACGTGCGTCCAGGGGAAACGACGACGTTCCGCGCCGACGGCTACTTCAGGCCGTGAACCCGTGCGCGTGGGGTTGGAGGTGGGGCGGCCCCTCCCTCCAACCTGCCGCTGGAATTGACCCACCGGCACCATCCCAAAAGTTCACGACCCGTTGGCCAGCCGACGGCGATCTGCCCGCGCCGCCGCAGAACAGCCCCGTTTCACGACTGATCAGCTGGCGCATTCCTTGCCCTTTGTTCCCCCGCCATGTTTCAAATCACACTGGCCGAACACGTCCGACTCAGCTTCGGGAGCGCCCTGGCGGCGTATGAAGGGCATGCTGAAGCCGCGGCAAGGCTCTCGCTCCGCAGTTCATATGCCAGAATCGCGCTGTTGCTGCTGGCTGGAGTTGCTGCGCTCGTCAGCGCAATTGCGGTGACGGGAGGCTACGCGCTCCATCTGGCCTCCGCCATCCTGACTGGCGCAGTGTTCGCCGCGTGCGCGGCCTACGTCGGCGTCAATCAACACCTGCTGATCTACGGGCACCGGGTGAGTGCCGCAAAGCTGTGGGTGATCTGCGAGAAGTACCGTGCGCTCCTGGCCGAGATGCATGACGACCTGATCGATCTACCCACGCTTCAGGCGCGGCGACACGAGCTCCTCACCGAATATGCATCTGTCACCGAGCAGGCGGCGCCGGACGATCGCTTCACTTACGAAATCGCGAAAGCGGCGCTCTCAGGACCGCGTGCCGGGGGCTATCCCGACTCGCTGATCGATCGTTACCTGCCACAGACGCTCAGAAAACAGGCGCCGGCATCCGAACCAACGTGAGACCCGGCGCTGAGGGCAGCACGATCGGCGCGACGGCAGATCGAGCGACACACCCCCACGCCTCATCTGCTCGAACAGCATCGAGTTGCTGACGACCGCGGCCACCCTCTCGAGCGAACGGATAGGCGCCAGACGAGCGGCCCGTCGCGAACGAGATGGCGCGATCCCGGCGGTTCAGCATCGCGACGACGTCGATCCGTGCCGAGGTCAGGCGCGTTGCGCGAGATCGCGCAAATCCAGCGCGTTGCCCGCGGCGGATCCTGAACCCGTATTGTCGAAGACGCACCATGATTC
>JANPCT010000072.1:0-1742 GCA_031431095.1 Acidobacteriota bacterium
GGCGCGACGTGCCCGATCATCAGGCCGCGTGTGGCTCCCGAAAACCGGCCGTCGGTAATCAGTACAACCGAGTCGCCGAGACCGGCGCCGACAATCGCGGCCGTCACCGCGAGCATCTCGCGCATGCCGGGGCCGCCGCGCGGCCCTTCGTACCTGATGATCACGGCGTCGCCGGCGTTGATGCGGCCGCCCTGCACCGCGGCGTAGGCGGATTCCTCGGAGTCGAAGACGCGCGCCGGGCCCTTGAAGGCGCGGCGATCGTGTCCGGAGAGCTTCACGACGCAGCCGTCGGGGGCGAGGTTGCCTTTCAGGATCACCAGGCCGCCTGAGGGCTTCAGGGGAGACGCCGCGGGGCGCACGACTTCCTGTCCGGGCGTCTCGACGGCCCGGGCTCCTTCTTCGCCGATCGTGCGTCCGGTCACGGTGATCGCGTCCGCGTGCAGCGCGCCCACATCGAGCAGGCGCCGCGCCACCAGGCGGGTGCCTCCCGCGGCGAACAGGTCCGTCGCAACGAAACGGCCGCCGGGCTTCAGGTCCGCGAACACCGGCACACGGGCGTTGACGCGGTCGAAGTCGTCGAGACCAAGCGGAACACCCATCTCGCGCGCAATGGCGACGAGGTGCAGCACCGCGTTGGTGGAGCCGCCCGTGGCCGCGACCGACGCGATCGCATTCTCGAGGGCCTCGCGCGTGACGATCTGCGAGGGACGCCGGCCGGCGGCGAGCACCTCCATGATCAATGCGCCGGCACGGCGCGCGACGTCGTGCTTGGCCGGATCAGCGGCGGGCACGTCACCGCTGCCGAACTCGGCGAGGCCGAGGAACTCCGTGGCCGTCGCCATCGTGTTGGCCGTGAACTGGCCGCCACATGCACCCGCGCCCGGACAGGCGCGGTCTTCCATCTCGCACAACCCGGCGTCCGACAGCTTTCCGGAGGCGTGCGCGCCGATCGCTTCGTAGACGTCCTGGATCGTGACGTTCCTGCCGCCAACCTGTCCCGGCGCAATCGACCCGCCGTAGAGGATGAGGCTGGGGATGTCGAGCCGCGCCAGCGCCATCGCGGCCGCTGGAATCGTCTTGTCGCAGCCGACGAGGACCACCAGCGCGTCGAACAGATTGCCGCGCGCGACGAGCTCGATGGAATCGGTGATGACCTCGCGGCTGACGAGCGATGCCCGCATGCCGGACGACCCCATCGTGATCCCGTCGGAAATCGACACCGTGTTGAACTCCATCGGCGTGCCGCCGGCGGCGCGGATGCCGTCCTTCAGCGAGACGGCGATGTCGCGCAGATGGTAGTTGCACGGACCAATCTCGGTCCAGGTATTGGCGACGCCGACGATCGGCCTGGCGAGCGCCGCCCGGTCGAATCCGACGGCCCGCAGCATGGAGCGCGCCCCGGCGCGGCTCGGTCCGTCGGTGATGGCGCCGCTCTGCCACTTGCCCGTGCGATCGTTTGTCATGTCAGGAGATGATGATCGTGGCAAGCCGTGCTCCTGTCAAACTTATAATCCTTCTCTCAGTATAAGTAGTGCTAATCATCAGCCGGGGCCTGGGCGTCGCCGCCGGACAGGCCCTGCTCCGGCCCGCATCTTGCGGTCAGCGCGCCCATGATGTCGCGCTGGCGTGAACGGCTGGGGTCGACGCGAACCTGGCTCGCCGGCAAGCCGCGGTCGCTGTCTGTCGCTATCGTATTGATGGCATTGGCGGTTATCGCGTCAGCCGGGTATACGTTCTGGTTC
>JANPCT010000073.1:0-5075 GCA_031431095.1 Acidobacteriota bacterium
CCGCCGCGGCCGACGACGATATCCCCCGGCCGCCGCCGGTCGCGCGGGGCAAGCCGAAGCGCTGGGAAGACGAAGACGACGTTCCCCGACGCGCGGACGCGATCGATGTCGGTGAAGTATTCGGCTTCATCCGCAAAAAGCTGGATGTCGTTGCACTCGATCTGGACGTTCTTGATGAGACGGGTATGAGTCGAGTTGACCGTTGTGCCGGTCTGGCTGTTCGCGATCCACTTATGGCTGCAGCCTCCGGGCTGCGTCTGGGCGTGCGCGGGGCGCGCCGCCGCCGCGAGGCCGACGAGCGCGATCAGGAAAGAAAGCAGGCGGTTACGAAACATGCTGTCGAGGGAACGGAGGATGTCGCGGAGTCATCGAAGAATATCACGGCCGAGTCGCTCGCGAACCGGTCCGATTAGGAAGATGGACCCGGCAACAACGACCGGGCGGCCCTGCGCGCACGCGGCGATGACCGCCTCGTGGGGATCCGGCACCGCCTCGGCGCGAAGGCCCAAATCCCGCGCCATCGCCGCGAGCTGGCCGGCGGGCAGCGCCCTTGGATTCGGCGCCGTCGTACACACGATGGATAGTGCCGCGGGCGCGAGCGCAGTGAGCATCTCAACCACCGCCTTGTCCCGCATCGCGGCGAACACCAGCGTGACGCCGTCAGGGGCGTTCGCGAGCAGGTACGACGCCAGGGCCCGCGCGCCAGCCGGGTTGTGCGCCGCGTCGAGCAGCAGGCGGCAGTCGCCGAGCTGGAACTGTTCGAGCCGTCCAGGCCATGCCGTGGTGGTGACGCCTGCGCGCATGGCCTCGTCTCCGACGCGCACGCCTCGCACGAGATCGCGATCGATGGCGCCGAGCAGACCCAGCGCGACGGCGGCATTGGCCTTCTGGTGCGCGCCGGCCAGCGCCATCGGCATCGAGTCCACGCGCGCGGCGAGCGCCGCGTCGGTGTCGGTGCGGACGAGTATGGCGCGCTGTTCGCGGCACACTCGTTCAATCACCTCGAGCGCCGCAGCCGGCAGGGGACCGCAGACGACCGGGATCCCCGGCTTGATCACGCCGGCCTTCTCGGCCGCGATTGACGCCAGCGTGTTGCCAAGCTGTTCTTCGTGATCGAAATCGATCGACACGATGGCCGCGGCGATCGGCGAGACGATGTTCGTGGCGTCGAGCCGTCCGCCGAGGCCGACCTCGAGTACCGCGATGGCCGCCTGTGCTTCGCGAAAGAGATCGAAAGCCACCGCCGTCGTGCACTCGAAAAAGGTGGGGAGAGCGGCAAGGTCCCCGGAAGCGACGAGCGTTTCCGCCGCCCGACGGACACGGGCCGCAGATGCCTCGAGCCGCGCCGGCGACACCTCGCGGCCATCGATGACGAAGCGTTCTTCGAGGCGCTGCAGGTGGGGAGACGTATAGCGCGCGCTGCGATGCCCTGCGGCTCGGAGCGCGGTGTCGACCATCGCTGTGACCGAACCCTTGCCGTTGGTGCCCGCCACGATCACCGAAGGGAACGCGTTCTGCGGATTGCCGAGGGCAGCGCAGAGAGTCGCGATGTTGGCGAGGCCGAACTTCATCCCGAAGTGCTCGAGGCTGAAGAGGAAGTCGACCGCCGGACGGCTCACGTCTGCGTGACGGCCGCGGCAGACGTCACTGCGGGCTCGACTACGGATGCGGCAGACCTCACGGCGGGCGCCGCCACGGATGCGACCGTCGCGGCGGTCGCCGTGGTACGCGCCGGTCCATCCGCCGCCAGCGCGAAGCGCAGCACGCGCGCGATCGCCGCCTTCAGCTCACGTCGATCGACGACCAGGTCGAGCATCCCGTGTTCCAGCAGGAACTCGCTGCGCTGAAATCCCTCGGGCAGCTTCTGCCGGATGGTCTGCTCGATGACACGAGGCCCGGCAAAGCCGATGAGCGCCTTCGGTTCGGCGATGTTGACGTCGCCCAGCATCGCGAAGCTGGCGGTGACGCCGCCGGTGGTGGGGTCGGTGAGAACGGAGACGTAGGGCAGCCGCGCCCGATCCAGCCGTGCCAGCGCGGCGCTGATCTTGGCCATCTGCATGAGCGACAGCGCCCCTTCCATCATGCGCGCGCCGCCGGACGAGGACACGATGACCACCGGGAGCCGCCGGGTGATGGCGCGCTCGATCGCGCGCGTAATCTTCTCGCCGACCACCACGCCCATGCTGCCGCCGATGAAGCTGTACTCCATCGCCGCGACGGAGGTCTCGATGCCTTCGATCTTCCCGGTGGCGCAGATGACGGCGTCTTTCATGCCGGTCGCCGCAATCGTTGCGTCGAGCCGCTTGCGGTAGGGCTTGGTGTCGACGAACGTCAGCGGATCCGTGGATTGCAGGTGGGTGTCGTACTCGGCCCACCCGCCGTCGAACAGGATGCGCAGCCGGTCGGCCGCGCCGATCCGCAGATGGTGCGCGCACTTCGGGCACACGTTGAGCGTACTGGCGAGATCCTTGTTGTAGATGACCTCTCCGCACGACGGGCACTTGACCCACAAGCCCTCGGGCACACGGCTCGGCTGATTATTCGCGAGCGGCTCGATCGGTTTGCGGACCTTCTTGAACCAGGCCATTAGGGGAGCTTAACGCATGAACCCATCCGGGCAGAAGCATGGACGAAGCAATGGCGAAGGGTTCAGCGGGGCTGGGAACGGTCACCGCGTCCTGGGGACGTAATACCGCGTGCCTTTGCCCATGCCGTGGACCTGCTTCGTCAGGTCCTCCAGGGCCTCGTCCCCCCAGGAGAGATCGAATTGCGAGGTCTCGACGACCAGCAGCGGGGTGGCGTTGTAGTGGAAGAAGAAGTGGTTGTAGGCTTCGTTCAGTTCCCGGACGTAGTCGTCGTCCAGCGCCGGGGCCTCCGGATTGGCGCGCCCGCGCGCGCGGAGCCGCTGCCGCAGCACGTCGGTCGGAGTCTGCAGGAAGATGACGAGATCGGGCGCCGGCACGTCCTGCGCAAGCAGCTCGTAGAGCCGCTGATAGATGAACAGCTCGTTGTCGTCCAGGTTCAAGTAGGCGTAAATCTTGTCCCGCTCGAACAGGTAATCGCAGACGGTGACCTGGCTGAAGAGATCGCTCTGGCGGAGCGCGGCCTGCTGCCGGTGCCGCGCCAGCGTGAAGAACAGCTGCGCCTGGAACGCGGCGCCGGGACGGTCGGTATGGAAGTCGGCGAGAAACGGGTTGTCCCCTTCGTCGAGCACCAGCGCCGCGTCCAGCCGCGCCGCGAGTCGGTCGACGAGCGCGGCCTTGCCGACACCCGGCGGGCCCTCGATCGCGACGTAACGGAACTGTTCCACCGGTGTGGCGAGTATAACAGCCTGATATTGTTGCCCCGATGTTCCGCGTCACCTCCCTGCAGCTGCGGCTCCTGCGCCTGCCGCTGGTCGCATTCTTCGAAACGAGCTTCGGGCGCGTCTATGACAAGACGTTCATTTTGGTGACGATCGACGGTGAGGGCACGCAGGGATTCGGAGAGTGCGTCGCCGACGTCGACCCGTACTACAGCAGCGAAACCAACGTCTCGGCGTGGCACGTGATGAAAGAGTTCATCGCGCCGCTCGTCCTTGGTCGCAGCTTCACGCATCCGCGCGAGGTCTTCCCGTCACTGGGGCGCGTGCGCGGCCACCACATGGCCAAGGCCTCGATCGAGATGGCCGCGTGGGACCTTGCCGCGCGCGTGCAGGGCGTGCCGCTGTCGCGGCTGCTCGGCGGCACGCAGCCGCGCATCGCGTCCGGCGTCTCGATCGGAATCCAGGACACGCTGGACGACTTGATTGCGAAGGTGGGGAAGGAGCTGGACGCCGGCTACCGCCGCATCAAGATCAAGATCAAGCCGGGATGGGACGAGGACGCCGTCGCGGCCCTCCGCGCGCGATTCGGACCAATCCCCCTGATGGTCGACGCCAACGCCGCGTACACGCTGGCCGACGCGCCGCGGCTGGCGCGCCTCGATCGATTCGGCCTGATGATGATCGAGCAGCCGCTGGACTACGACGATCTGCGCGACCACGCGACGCTGCAGGGACAGATTGCGACGCCCATCTGCCTCGACGAATCCATTCACTCGGTCGGTGCGGCCGAGGACGCGCTCGCGCTCCGCGCGTGCCGCATCATCAACATCAAGCCCGGCAGGCTCGGTGGTTACGCGCAATCGATCCGCGTGCACGACCTCTGCGCGCGGCACGCTATCCCGGTGTGGCACGGCGGCATGCTCGAGAGCGGCATCGGACGCGCCCACAACATTCACCTCGCGTCGCTGCCGAACTTCACGCTGCCCGGAGACATCGCCGCGAGCCGCCGCTACTTCGCGCCGGATCTGATCGAGCCGGGCATCGAGGTCGATTCGGACGGAACCGTGGCCGTCCCGACGGGCCCGGGCATCGGTGTCCAGGTTGACTGGGATCGCGTCCGCGCTGCCACCATCGAGACCTGCGAGGTTCGGGCGTGAATGTCGAAGGGTCCGGGTGTCCGTGACGATCGAAACGCATACACTGATCTGAGCCATGCGACCACGAACATCCCTCGGGTTTGTTGTTTTCGCCTTCATCTTCGGCGCCTGCGCCAGTGCTCCGCCGGTCGCGCCAAAAGCGCCGGTGATTGCGCCGAATCAGAAGATGAGCTGGATTCTGCGGCTCGAAGATCAACGCGTGCTGCGGGTTCCTGCCGCCGCGCCCATAGTCGTTGCCCCCGTTCCGGCGAACCAGAAGAAAGCCAGGAGCCTCCCGCCACCGCCGCCGGTCATCACACCTGATCTCGGCGTCCTTGTCACGGATCCCGAACCCCGCATCCGCCGGCGCGCCGCGCTGGCCGTCGGCCGCGTGGCCTTGCCGGAGGGGGCAGCGCTGCTGCAGCCGCTGCTCGCGGACACCGACGCCGAGGTTCGTGAGATGGCGGCGTTCGCGCTCGGACTGCTCGCCGACAAGACCGCCGTTCCAGTCCTGACGACGGCGCTCGCCGATGCCGATCCCCGCGTGCGCGGTCGAGCCGCGGAAGCGCTCGGGCTGATTGGCGACGCCGCGTCCGCCCCGGCGGTCGGGCAGATGGTCGCGACCGCGATCGCCC
>JANPCT010000074.1:0-1684 GCA_031431095.1 Acidobacteriota bacterium
TTCTTCCTCCGGCGGATGGGTGGCGCCGAAGGCGGCGTCATGTCGTTCGCCCGGAGCAAGGCCAAGATCTACGCCGACGACGACGTCAAAACCAGCTTTGGTGACGTAGCGGGCGTCGACGAGGCGATGGGGGAACTCAAGGAAATCGTCGAGTTCCTCAAGACGCCGAAGAAGTACACGTCCATCGGCGGCAAGATTCCCAAAGGGGTGCTGCTCGTCGGTCCGCCGGGCACCGGCAAGACGCTGCTGGCGCGTGCCGTCGCCGGTGAAGCCAAGGTCCCCTTCTTCAGCCTCAGCGGTTCGGAGTTCGTCGAGATGTTCGTCGGCGTCGGCGCGGCGCGCGTGCGCGATCTGTTCGCGCAGGCCGAAGCCAAGGCGCCGTGCATCGTCTTCATCGACGAGCTCGACGCGCTCGGCAAGGTGCGCATCCAGACGCCAATGGGAAGCCACGAAGAGCGCGAGCAGACGCTGAACCAGCTGCTCGCCGAGATGGACGGCTTCGACGGGCGCAAGGGCATCATCATCATGGGCGCGACGAATCGTCCCGAGGTGCTCGACCCCGCCCTGATGCGCCCCGGCCGCTTCGATCGCCAGGTGCTCGTCGACAAGCCCGACGTCAAGGGGCGCGAAGACATCTTGCGCATCCACGCCAAGACCGTGAAGATCGGTGACGGCGTGGACCTCAGGGTCATCGCCCAGCGGACCGCCGGCTTCGCCGGCGCGGACCTCGCCAACCTGGTCAACGAGGCGGCGCTGCTGGCCGCGCGCAAGGACAAGACCTCCGTCGGCATGAAGGATTTCGACGACGCGATCGATCGCATCATCGCCGGTCTCGAAAAGAAGCGCGTGATGAGCGACAAGGAGCGGAAGATCGTCGCCTATCACGAGTCCGGCCACGCCATCGTCGCCAGCATCCTCCCCGGGCTCGATCCCGTGCACAAGATCTCAATCGTGGCGCGCGGGTTCGGCGCGCTCGGCTACACGATGCAGCTGCCGCTCGAGGATCGCTACCTGATGACGCGGCAGGATCTGCAGGGGCAGCTCGCGGTCCTGCTTGGCGGCCGCAGCGCCGAGGAGATTGCGTTCAACGAAGTCTCCACCGGAGCGCAGAACGACCTGCAGCGCGCCACCGACATCGCCCGCGCGATGGTCACCGAGTTCGGGATGAGCGAGGCGCTGGGCGCGGTCAACTACGACGGGCACCGCGGCAACAAGTTCCTCGACACCCCGTTCATGAACGAGCGCGGCAATCATTCCGAAGACACCGCGCGCAAGATCGACATCGAGGTCAAGCAGATCCTGACCGATGCGCACAACGAAGCGCGGCGCGTCCTGCGCGAGCGGACCGACATTCTCGATCAGCTCTCGAAACTGCTGCTCGACAAGGAAGTGATTGAAGGGGACGAACTGCGCGCGCTGCTCGGCCCCGTGCCGCCGAAGGATCCCGAAGGCACCGTTCCGCCCATCGTCACCGCTCCCGCGCCCGGCGTCGTCTGACGCCGCGGTCGAGTCCGTCACCGGCTAGACGGGATGGTGCGTGTCGCCCGGGCGCGGCCGATCGAGGCGCTCGCGGACCATCCGGGTGAGGGCTTCCGGTTTGGACGGCTTGGACAGGAAACTGGCGTTCTTCCTGTTCTGGCCGAGCGCCACCGCCTCGCTCCTGGCGGACGCGACGAAGACGCCG
>JANPCT010000075.1:0-4160 GCA_031431095.1 Acidobacteriota bacterium
TCGCGCCGACCTCGAGCGCAACGCCGCGACGATCGCGAACGTCCCGCTCTGGAACGACCGTCCACTGCTCGACACCTTCAGCCAGATCCAGGAAATCCGGACCTACTACGACTTTTTCGCCGTCGACAACGACCGCTACACGATCAACGGCCAGTACCGCCAGATCATGCTGTCGGCGCGCGAGCTGAATTCGCGGAGTCTTCCCAGCCGCACGTGGATCAACGAACACCTCACCTTCACGCATGGCTACGGCTTGACGCTTGGGCCGGTGAACGAAGTCACCCAGGAGGGTCTGCCGGTCCTGTTCATCAAGGATCTGCCGCCGGTGTCCACGGTGGACCTCGCGGTCACGCAACCGGCCATCTACTACGGGGAGATGCCGAACGATCACGTGTTCGTGAAGACCAAGACCGAGGAGTTCGATTACCCGCGCGGCGACGCCAACGTCTTCGCCCAGTACAAGGGCGACGGCGGCGTGCCGCTCTCGAACATCTTCCGCCGGCTGATGTTCGCGATCCGCTTCCGCTCGACCGACACGTTTTTTTCGCCCAACCTGACGACTGAAAGCCGCGTGATGATGTATCGCCGCGTCGCCGAGCGGGTCCAGCGGATCGCGCCGTTCCTCAGGTACGACCCGGATCCGTACCTGGCGATTTCCGACGGCTCGCTGATCTGGATGCAGGACGTCTATACGACCTCGCAGCGCTACCCGTATTCCACGACGACGAGCGGCGTGAACTACATCCGGAATTCGATCAAGGTGACCATCGACGCCTACCACGGCAAGACCACCTTCCACGTAGTCGATCCGTCGGATCCGATTGCGCAGACCATCGGCAAGGTCTTTCCTGGACTGCTGACGCCGCTCGACGCGATGCCCGAGGGCCTGCGGACGCGCCTGCGCTACCCGCAGCAGATCTTCGCGATGCAGGCCTCGATGTTCGCGACGTTCCACATGCTGAACCCGGCGGTCTTCTACAACCGCGAGGACCAGTGGGAGATCCCGACGTTCGACGTCGGCGGCAATCCGGCGCCGATGCATCCCTACTACACGATCATGAAGCTGCCGGGAGAAACCGGGGCCGAGTACATCCAGATGCTGCCGTTCACGCCGCGTGGCAAGGACAATCTGGCCGCCTGGATGGTGGCACGCAACGACGGCGCGAATTACGGGAAGCTCGCGGTCTTCCAGTTTCCGAAGCAGACGGTGATCTTCGGGCCGCGGCAGGTGGCGGCGCGCATCAACCAGGACCAGGTGATCTCGCCGCAGATCACGCTGTGGAACCAGCAGGGATCCGAAGTCATCCAGGGTCAGTTGCTCGTCATCCCAATCGAGGAGTCGTTGATCTACATCCGCCCGCTGTACTTGAAGGCCGCGGGCGGCCAGATCCCTGAGTTGAAGCGGGTCATCGTGGCATACCAGAACAACATCGTGATGGAAGCGACGCTGGACGCGGCACTGCAGCGCATCTTCCCGGGCGGAGCGCAACCGCCACAGCCGCCTCCCACGGTCGAAGGGCAGCCGCCGGACGCGCCGGCGGCAGCACCAGATGTGCGCTCGCTCACTGAGCAGGCGCGCGCGCATTACCAGCGCGCCCTCCAGGCGCAGCGGGACGGCAACTGGGCCCTCTACGGCGACGAGATCAAAAAGCTCGGAGAGGTCCTCGAGAGGATGCGAATCAAGTAGGTGAGGCGAACGCCACCAGCACCACGTCAGACCCGCCCCATCCACTGCAGAATCCCCAGCGTCAGCCAGGGCCAGTAGGTGATCAAAAGGACGCCGACGGCGAGGATGCCGAACATCGGCAGCGTCGCCCACGTCACCTCGAGCACGGGCTTCTTGAACCGCACCGACGCGAGCAGCAGGTTGAGGCCGAGCGGCGGGTGGAGGAAACCGAGCTCGAGATTCGCAACGAAGATGATCCCCAGGTGCACTGGATGGACGCCGTAAATCTGAGCGAGCGGCAGGAGCAGCGGCACGACGACGACAATGGCCGAGAAGATGTCCATCACCGTCCCGACGAGCAGCAGGAAGATGTTCAGGAACAGCAGAAACGCCATCTTCGAGTGCACGTGGGCCTGCGTCCACGCGACGAGCCGGGACGGGATGTCGGCGAACACGAAGTAGTCGGTCAAGCCTGCGGCCACCGCCAGGATCAACAGGACACCGCCGACAAGCGCCACGCAATCGGCGGCCACGCGGAACACGTCTTTCCATGACGGCAGGTCGCGGTTGACATAGCGCTGCACGATGACCGCGTACAGCGCCGCGATCGGCGCCGATTCCGTCAGTGTCGCGACGCCGAAGGCGAACGAGCCCACGACGAAGACGGGAAGCAGCAGTTCCCATTTCGCGGCCCATAGCGAGACGAACGCCTCGGGCCACTCGAACGGGTTCCGTGCCGCTCGTGTCTTGAGCGCTTCACGGACCCCGAGCGCCGCGAGCAGGCCGAGCATCAACGTTCCCGGCAGCAGCCCGCCGATGAACAGGTCGTCGATCGGCGCGTTCTGCGAGACGATGCCGTAGAGCATCAGGGGCAGGGACAATGGAAATAGCAGGCCGAGCGATCCTGACGCCGTCAGCAGGCCGATCGAAAAACGTTCCCGGTACCCTTGGGCCACGAGGGTCGGCAGGAGGAGGCCGCCGAGCACGAGAATCGTCACGCCTGACCCGCCCGTGAAGAGCGTGAAGAAGGCGCAGAGCGCCGCCGCCGCAATGGCTGTCCCGCCGGGCGCCCACCCGGCCCACGCGCGGAATACGCGCAGCAGGCGTTCCGACGATTTTCCTTCCGCGAGCAGGAAGCCGGCGAACGTAAAGAGCGGAATGGCGGCGATCCCGGTCGACTTCGTCAGCTCTTGGTACGCGAGCAGTGAGAGCACGGCCGGGGGGTTGCCCAGTGCCAGCGACGCAAAGAGCGCAATGCCGCCGAGCAGGGCGAAGATCGGCGCGCCCATGACGCCCGCCGCCAGCACGACCGCGAACCACGGAAGCAGCGGCTGGTCCAGAAGGCTGGCGCGGTACTGATACAGGACGACCCCGGCGACGATCCCCAGCAGCGCCAGGGCGCGGCCGGCCCTGTGCGGTGAGGCGCGCCAAACGAGCCGAAGCGCGATGAGGCCGAACCCGATGGGCAGCGCGAGATCGGCAATCCACTTCGGCATGCCGGCCGTGATCTCGTCCCCGGCCAGCCGATCGCTCTGGACCAGGACGATGGCGCCCAGCGTCAGCGCCGTGGCAATCATCGCGCCGACGGCGCCGGCAAAGACGTGCGCGACCGCGGTGACGCGGCCTTTCGGCAGGAACTCCCCGGTCGCGAGGGTGAGCAGCTTGCCCTCGCGTGCCGCGATCGCCGCGCCGAGCATGCCGAGCCACAGCGTGAGCGTGGACGCGTAGGCGCCGGCCCCTGGAATCGCCGACAGAAAGAACTTGCGTGACGCGATCTCGACGAGCGGGATGATCATGATCCCGCCCAGCGCGACGCTGGCGATCCGGTTCTCGGTCTCGACGGCCAGCGCCCGGATCACTTATTTGCCTTTCGCTTTCCGGAAGGCGTCACGCTCCTGCGTCGCCGCAGCCAGCACGTCCTTGGGCACCATGGATTCGCTCAACGTCGAGAGCAGCTGGTTCGCAGCCGCCCGGAACTCGGCGGCGGCCTTCGCGTCCAGCGTCGTGACCTGCAGCCCGGTGGCGATCATGACTTTGACCGCTGCCGCATCCTGCGCGGGCACCTCGGTGCGCACGCGGGCCTCGAAGGCTTTCGCCGCGGCGGTGACCTTGATGCGATCTTCGGCAGAGATCTTGTCCCATGCGGACTTCGCAATGATGAGCGCGCCCGGCAGCGGTGCGATGTGGAGATCCAGCATGTACTTCGCGTCCTTGTGAATCTGGAGCGTCGAGGCGACGTAGGGCGGAACCGGCGCCGCGTCGATCAACCCGGTCGCGAGCTTGAGCTGTTCCGGGATATTGGCCGGAAGCAGCGCCACAATGTTGAACCCGTTCTTGACGTACCACGCCAGCCACTCGTCGGATCCCTTGCTCATGTAGAGCTTGGCCTTCTTTACCTCCGCGAGCGTTTTCAGCGGATGCTTGGAGAACACTTGGACCCATCCGCCGGTGCCCCAGGCCAGCAGGTGATAACCCTTGGCCTGCAGCTTCTGCT
>JANPCT010000076.1:0-4709 GCA_031431095.1 Acidobacteriota bacterium
CAGCAGAACGAGCGGCCGCTCGGCCACGGATGTCACCTTGGCACTACCTGCGAAAGTATATCAACGGTTAGGCCACGCCGACGCGACCAGAAGCTCATCATTTCGAGCGATGCCACCTCCCGCCATGCGGACTCTCCGCTCCGCCAGCCGTAGAGGGTCTGCCCCTGCACCATGAGAAGGGTGCCATCAGGACTCCGTGACATGATCCGTGGGACCGTCGGGCTGGTAATAATAGAAGACACCGATATGACTCCTGTCGCACCCCTACTCGTCGCGCTGATTGCGCTCCCCGTCGCGGCAGCCGCGCAAGCGGTCGAGCGCCAGCACGTCCTCTCGATCACCGCTCCCGACATCGACGGCGGCATCCTGTCCGAAATCACATGGGACCAGGGCGCGCTCCTCCTCCAGGGCGTCGTGGCGAACCCGGACGGTTCGCTCGCGGCACGCTACGTCGTCGTTCCGGCGTCAGGCACGACGCTCGTCCGGCTCGACGAGCAGCCCGACGCCTCGGTGATCTACTGGCAGAACAAATCCAGGCGCCTCAGCCCCACCGGGGTCGGCGAGATTTCGAGCGGCACCGACTCCAAGGTGCCGATGTATGGCATCGCCAGTCTCGAGCGTCGCATGAGCGATGCGGCCGACATGGGCGGCATGCAGCAGACGTCGACTGTTCGGCTCGGCAAGATGGTCCTGCATGAACGCGCCGGCGGCACGCCGCCGTACGACGGTGAAGTGTGGTCCTGGTCTCCCGCCGAGCTCAATCGCATCGCCTACGTCGACGGCAACGGTGACCTGTGGGTCGCCGGCGCCGACGGGCGCAATGCGCGCCGGCTGCTCAAGGGGGATTTCACCCTGCCGGCGTGGTCGGACGATGGCAGGGCGATCGCGGTCGCCGAAAAGAAGAACGGCGGCCGCCGCTGGGACATCAGCCTGGTGCTGCTGCCGGCGGACCTCCGTTCGCAGAGGTAAATGGACATGACTGACCAACCACCAAAGAGCGCCCTCGAAATCGCGATGGAGCGTTTGAAGAAGCAGGACGCCGACGCCGGTGTCACCGCACACAAGCTCACCGATGCGCAGAAGGCGGCGATCGCCGAAGCGCGTTCGGTGCACGAGGCGCGCGTGGCGGAGTTGCAGATCCTGCACCGAAGCAAACAGCTGTCCGCCGTCGACCCGGCGGAGATCGAAAAGATCGAACAGGAATACCGTCGCGATCTGGAGCGGCTCGCGACCGATCGCGACAGCAAGATCAAAAAAATCCGGCAGGACGCGGAGCCGGCGTGAAGCACCGCGCCCTGGCGATCGTGCTGGCGTGCACGGCGGCGCTGCCGGTCGTCGCGCGTGTTGCCGCGGCGGCGCCGGCGCAGAGCCCCGGCGTGCTGGCGCGCATCCGGCAGGAAGGGCTCGACCGTTCGACGGTCCAGTCGTTGTTCGCGACGCTGACCGATCGGTTCGGCCCGCGCCTTGCCGGCACGCCGGCCTACAAGGCTGCCGCGGAGTGGGCGCGCGATCGGATGCGCGAGATCGGGCTCAGCGATCCGAAGCTGGAGCCATGGCCGTTCGGCCGCGGCTGGGTGCTCGACCGCCTGGTCATCGAGATGGTCGAGCCCCGCTACATGCCGCTCATCGGCTACGCCGAAGCATGGTCGGCGCCGACGAAAGGCGACATCGTCGCAACCCCGATCGCGATCGCCGGGCGCTCGGCCGCCGATCTCGCCGCAATGAAATCCCAGTTGAGCGGCGCGATCGTCCTCTCGCAGCCGGACGCGATGTTCATCCGAGAAGACCGGCCGCAGCCGTCCACATCCGACGTGCCGGTGCGCATCGGACAGCCGCCGCCGGTGGCGCCGCGCCCCTCCCAGACTGACACGCGCGCGGTGGCCCAGACGCTGCGCGACGCGGGCGTGGGCGTCGTGCTCAAGACCAGCGAAGGCGAACATGGAACAGTGTTCGTCCACGGACGCGACCAGGGCGACAATGCCGTGCCGTCGGTCGTCCTTGCCGGCGAGCACTACAACATGATCGCGCGCATGGTGCGCCGCGGCATGCCGGTCAAGCTGCGCGTCAACATGCAGTCGCATTTCGTCACGGACGATCCGGACAGCTACAACGTCGTCGCCGATCTGCCGGGCGTCGATCCGCAGATGAAGTCCGAGGTGGTGATGATCGGCGCGCACCTCGATTCCTGGCACACGGGCACGGGCGCTTCCGACAATGCCGACGGCGTGGCAGTCGTGCTCGAGGCGATGCGCATCCTCAAGACGCTCGGCCTGCAGCCGAAGCGCACCATCCGTGTGGCGTTGTGGGGCGGTGAAGAAGAAGGGTTGCTCGGCTCGAAAGCCTATGCGACACAACACCTCGCCGGAGACGCGAACACGGATGCCCGCGACAAGGTCTTCGTCTACCTGAACATGGATCCGGCGTCCGGCCCCATCTACGGGTGGTACATGCAGGACAGCGAGCCGGCGAAGGCGCTCTTCGACGCCTGGCTGGCGCCGCTCGAGGATCTCGGCATGCGGAAGAACGTCATTGCCGGCATCGGCAACACCGACCATCTCAGCTTCAACGCGGTCGGCGTCCCCGGCTTCAACCCGATCCAGGAGTACAAGGATTACGACGTCCGCATGCACCATACCAACGTCGATCTCTACGAACGGGTGCGCGAGCAGGACCTGAAACAGAATGCGATCGTGATGGCGTGGTTCGCCTGGCAGGCGGCCACGACCGGCGAACGGATTCCCAGGCCATAAGCGGGTGGCCGCTACATCGGTCGGCGCCGGGATCCTGCTCAGCCGCCTCGCGGGCCTCGTCCGTCAGGTCCTGTTCGCGAAGTACTTCGGGCAGACGTCCGAAGCCGCGGACGCCTTCCAGATGGCGTTCCGCATTCCGAATCTCCTGCAGAACCTGTTTGGTGAAGGGGCGCTCTCGGCCTCGTTCATCCCGGTGCATTCGGGCCTGCGCGCGCGCGGCGAGCACGCCGCCGCCGCGCAGATGGCGCGTACCTTCTTCGCGATCCTGACGCTCGCCATATCCGTCCTCGTGCTGCTCGGCGTGGTTGCCGCCCCGTGGATGGTCACGGTGATCGCTCCGGGGTTCGTCGGTCCGAAACGTGACCTCACCATCCATCTCGTGCGCGTGCTGTTCCCGGGCGCGGGCCTGCTCGTTGCGTCTGCGTGGTGTCTCGGCGTGCTCAACAGCCACGGCAAGTTCCTGCTCGCCTACACCGCCCCTGTCGCCTGGAACGCCGCGATGATCGCCACGCTGATTCATTTCGGCGACCAGCACGGCATCGAATGGCTTTCGATGGATCTGGCGTGGGGTTCGGTGGCCGGCAGCTTTCTCCAGTTCGCCGTGCAGGCTCCATTCGCATGGAGTCTCTCGCGCCATCCCGGGCGCGCCGCGCTGACGGAGCCCGTCCGGCTCGCGGTGCGCAACTTCGTGCCGATCATGGTGAGCCGCGGAGCGGTGCAATTGACCGCCTACATCGACGCCTGGATTGCGAGTTGGCTACCCA
This sequence comes from Acidobacteriota bacterium, assembly GCA_031431095.1. Classification (GTDB taxonomy): domain Bacteria; phylum Acidobacteriota; class Vicinamibacteria; order Vicinamibacterales; family 2-12-FULL-66-21; genus JAICSD01. The sequence continues at coordinate 3,515 of JANPCT010000076.1, forward strand.
CCGGCGCCGTCGCCGCATTGGCCAACGCGCAGATCCTCTACACGCTGCCGGTCAGTCTCTTCGGCATTTCCATCTCCGCCGCCGAACTGCCGGGAATGTCAGGCGAGGCCGCCGGCGCGGAGGGCTATGCCGCGCTCCGCCGGCGCATCGACTCCGGCCTCCGCCGCCTCGCCTTTTTTGTGGTCCCATCCGCGGTGGCGTTCGCCGCGCTCGGCGACGTCATCGCCGGAGCCCTGCTCCAACGCGGCCGCTTCGGGCCTGACGATGCCCGTTACGTATGGGCAATCCTGGCCGGTGCCTCCGTCGGCTTGCTCGCCACGACGATGGCGCGCTTGTACTCGGTTGCGCACTATGCCCTCGGTGACACCAGGCGCCCGCTGCGGTTCGCGCTGGTGCGCCTCGCGGTCGCCACCCTTCTCGGCTACGTCTGCGCGATTCTGCTGCCGCCGCGGCTTGGCGTCGGAGCCCAGTGGGGGGCCGCCGGTCTCACCGCGTCGGCCGGCGTCGCGGGGTGGATCGAATTCGCGTTGCTGCGCGCGAGCGTGACGAAGCACATCGGACGCACCGGATTGTCCGCAAGCTACCTGTCGCGGCTGTGGATCGCCGGCGCGTCTGCCGCGGCGGCGGCGTGGGCGGTGAAGTTGGCGCTGCCGTCACTGGAACCACTCGCCCGCGGAGCGGCAGTACTGCCCGTGTTCGGGGTCGCCTTCCTTGGCGCCGCGCTGCTGATGCGCATCCCGATTCCCGGCCTGAAAGCGCGCGGACGCTAGCGCGCCCTGCTGGCGGGGTGACGGCTCGCAGTCTGATATCGCCTCGACGCTTCCGCCACTGCCGCCACGACCGTTTCTGCCACGAGTGGTTTGCGCAGTAACACCGCCGGGGACAAGTCGAGCGCGCGGTTCAAGTGGCTCGCATCCGAGATACCGGTCATGAGAATGACCTGCGGCGCATTCGGCAGCGCGGTCAGCTTCGAGAACACCTCGAATCCATCCGGGTGCGGCATGATCAGGTCGAGCAACACGACTTCCGGGTGATGGACGGCGGCGGCATCGAGCGCCTGCCGTCCTGTCGTTGCGGTCACGACCGCATACCCTTCGTCCTCCAGCCAGTCGGCGACGAGCCCGACGAGCAGGTCGGAGTCATCGGCAACCAGGACCGGGACCGGCGCGCGCCGGCCCGTCATCGGCGCCGACAC
>JANPCT010000077.1:0-2834 GCA_031431095.1 Acidobacteriota bacterium
GATCCGCTTTCGGTGCATTCATCTGAGACCGTTTTCGAACGCGGTCCGCTCGTGGCGGCTCAACGCAGGCTCGAGCGTCTTTCCAACTCCACCTTTCACGATTTCAACAGGCACGGCGGCAATCATGCCGCGGCCCGCGCCGTTGACGTCAATCGCGGCAAAACAGGTATAGCGCCGGCGCGAGCCGCCGCTGTGCGCTGCGGCGACGCGCGCGGCCGCGCTGGCGTGCGTATCGGGCTGGGGCGGCCACAGCGCCGGGAGTCGGGAGGTCAGCGCCGACAGGTGGTGGGGCGCGAGCACGTCGGCGATCGGCCGGTTGAACGCTGTTGCCGCGTCCCATCCGATCACTGCGTCCCTCGGCGGAACACCGGCGAGGCCAATGGACAGATCCGCCGCACTCGCGTCCAGCAGCGCGGCCGTCACCGCGCGCACCGCCGACTCCAATGCAAGCGGCGCCGAACCCAGGAGGCGCTTCGGGGCCAGGTGCAACTCCTCCAGCCCACGGATCATCAGATCCCGCTGCAGACCGCCGGCGAACAGGAACGGGGCGCTGGTATCCATCCGTGACAGCTGCCGCAGCAGCGCCAGACCCGCTTCCCCGGCGATTTCCTCACCAGACGTCGAGTCCGCCAGCACGATCGTGTCGGCCCCTGCGGCCGCAGCGTAGCTTCCGGCCGCGGTGACGCGCGTGTTGAAGCCGTCGATGGGACCGGATTGCAGGATATCGAGCGCCTTCCCCTCGGCAACCCTGCCCTGCGGATCGATCAGACGCACCTCACTGACGCGACTGCGCCCGGCAAGCGTGCGGGCGAGCGCGCCGCCGAGCGGGCCGGCGCCAATGATCGCAACGGTCGACATGCGTGGCCGCCTATTCTACCCGGGTAACCGAGGGGCGTCGTCCCGTCCGCCGGCGGCCCCGGCGGGTCTTGGCGCGGGCGCCGGCTCGACCGGTGGTGCCACTCGCTTCCCTCGTGGATTATGCTGAAGCTGCATGGTAGGCATCGTTACGGGCGGGTCGAAGGGAATCGGGCTGGCAGTCGCGCGCGCCTTTCTCGATCGGGGCATGCAGGTCAGCATCAGCGCAAGGCACGAGGCCGATCTCGAGCGAGCCTCTCGCGCACTCGGCAATGCCGACAGGCTGCTGGCGATCCGCGCCGACGTGCGCGACGCCGCGGAGGCGCAGCGGCTGGTGGACGACACGGTGCGACGCTTCGGCGGACTGGACGTGCTCGTCAATAACGCGGGAGTCGGCCGGTTCGCGAACGTCGCCGACATGACGATCGAGGACTGGCGGCAGATAATCGACACGAACCTCAGCGGCGTGTTCTACTGCACCCGTGCGGCCCTCCCGGCCATGAAGACGCGAGGCTCGGGCTTCATCATCAACATCAGCAGCCTCGCCGGCAAGAACTCGTTCACGACCGGCGCGGCATACTGCGCCTCGAAGGCGGGGCTGAATGCCTTCAGCGAAGCCCTGATGCAGGAGGTCCGGCACGACAACATCCGCGTCAGCTACGTGATGCCCGGATCCGTGTCGACGTCGTTCGGCGATCACGAGTCACCAGCCGGCTCGGACCCCTCGCAGACGCCCGGGGCGGATTGGAAGCTCACTGCGGAAGACGTCGCGCGCGTGGTCGTTGACCTCATCGACCATGATCCGCGCAGCCTGCCGAGCCGCGTCGAGCTGCGGCCGTCGCGGCCGCGCAAGGGTTGATGCAGAGATGACTTCGGTCGCACACTACAACCTGATCGAGCGCGTCGGCGAAGGAGGCATCGGCGAGCTGCACCGCGCCCGCGACACCAAGGCCGGCCGCACCGTTGCGCTGAAGCTGGTGTCGTCGGCGATCGCCCAGGATGCGGACCGCCTGAAGCGGCTGCTGCAGGACGCCCGCATGATGACCGTGCTGTCGCACCCGAATATCGCCACGCTCTGGGACGTTGGCGAGGCGGACGGCCAGACTTATCTCGCCTACGAGTTCGCCGCGGGTCGCAGCCTGCTCGAGGAGTCCGGCGGCGCTCCGATGAACGCCCGCCGCGCCCTCGACCTGGTGGTCCAGATTGCCGACGGCGTCGCCGACGCCCATTCCGCCGGCATCATCCACGGCGATCTCCGCCCCGAGACCATCATCGTCACCGCCAAGGGCAATGCGAAGGTGCTCGACTTCGGCATGGCACCGTGGACCAATGGCGGCATGCTTCGCGCGCGCGCCGCCAGCGACCCCGACGCCCTGCCGCCCGAGTCCGCCGCCGTGCTCGCCTACCTCTCCCCCGAGCAGGCGATCGGCAGCGCCGTAGACGGCCGCACCGACGTGTTTTCAATCGGCACGCTGACCTACGAGCTCTTGACGGGCAGGAACCCCTTCACCGCGCCGACGGCCGCCGCCACGCTGATGAACGTCATTCAGGGGAAGTTCACGCCCGCATCCGAGGTCAATCCCTCGGTGCCGGCCGAGCTGGACGAGATCCTCGCCCACGCGCTGACGCCCGACCTGTCGAAACGGCAGCAGAGTGCCGCGGCGCTCGCCGCGGAATTGCGCAGCGTCGCCGCCGTCCTCGACGTGAGAACCGGTGACGCATCATCACCATCAGCGATCATTCCGATCGACGACGCGCGGGACATGAAAACGTCGGGTTTGCTTGGCGGCGCTCTCGTCGTTGCCGTCGCCGCCGCGCTCGGCGTGTGGTGGTACCTGACCCGTTAGGCTGCTGACCGCGGTGTTGCGCTACCGCGTGCTCAGCACGTCGATCACGCGCGCGCGGTCGATGTTCGCTCCGGTGAGGACCACCGCCACCTGACCCGCAGGCGCCCCCCGGCTGCCGAGCACCGCGGCAAC
>JANPCT010000078.1:0-2104 GCA_031431095.1 Acidobacteriota bacterium
TCCACCCGCCGAGATCGACGCCCATCGACCGCGCCAGGTTCTCGTAGCGAGTCGTGCCCGTGGCCTCTCCCGAGGGAACCCAGAGATTGTTGCCCTGCAGCAGCAATCCCTCTTCCGAGATGTTCGACACGTACAGGGCGAAGCGCCCCTGGTTCAGCACGTCCCCGGCGGCCGCGTTCATGCCGCTCTTGGGCGCGTAGCCGACTCCCGATTCGCGCCCGATCTCGCGGAAGTGTCCCTTGTCGTTGGCGAAGAGCTCGGACACGCCGTAATCGTTGGCGATGAAGATGTCGGGATACCCGGTGCCGCGGAGGTCCGCGGCGACCGCGGCGAGCGCCCAGCGGCGCGACACCAGCCCGACACTCTCGCTGACTTCTTCGAACCGCCCGCCGCCGAGGTTGCGGAACAGGTATTTCCGTCCGCCGTTGCGGGCGTACTCGAAGCTCTCCGGCATCATCAGCGTATCGGCGAGCTTCCACAGATTCACCGACTCCGGGTAGTAGCCGCCGGCAAACAGGTCGAGCCGGCCGTCGCGATCGAAATCGAGCCAGACCGCGGTGTTGATGTTGGCCCACGCCGGAAGCCCCGCGGTGGCTACGGGCGTGAAGCGCTGTCCGTTGTCGTTGTGAAAAAGCTCGGGCCGCCCCCAGCGATAGAGGAACAGATCGTCGAAGCCGTCGTTGTCGTAGTCGCCCCAGACCGCGCCCATCGACACGCCGGTCTCGGGGCGATTGAGATCCGCGACGCCGAGCCGTTCCGCTTCGTCCGCAAACGTGCCGGCGCCGCGATTGCGAAACAGCCGGTTCCGCGATCCTTCCTTGCTGTTGGTGACGTAGAGGTCGGACAGGCCGTCACCGTCGACGTCCACCACTGAGACGGCGGCGCCCATCGACGCTATCTGCGGCATGATGTGCGCGAGCCGGGGATCGAGCGTCGGCGCTTCGTGCACGAAGTCCAGTCCAGACGCCTTGGCGGACTCCGTCAGACGGAAGCCGTACGGTGTGACCCCAACGGACGCAGCCGTTGCCGGCGGCACAGCGCCGGATCGGCTGAAACGTCGGACGACAAGGGGCGTGAGCAGCAGACCGACAAAGATGACGGCAAGCACCGCCCTGGCGTAGCGCCTCATGGTCGTTTCGTCTCCGGAGCGCCGGCCGACGGGCCCCGGCGCAGCGCGTGACGCACGGCATCGGGCGTCACGTAGCGGGTGTGGTAGTGCGCGAAGTCGTCCGCGTGGCGGAGATACACGGAATCGTCTTCCAGCGCGCGCGGCGGCGCGTCGTATCGGCCGGTGCGATGGGTCGGCAGCGGCAGCACGGTGCGGGAAAACGTCGTGTTGTAGTCGCCGTCCTTGACCCAGCCGTCGCCGATCACGATGAAGTCGCGAACCAGGCCGGGCGCCGGCGGCGGCTCCTCCGGAAAGCGCAGCCGCAGCTCGTCGCCCGCATTCATGATCACGTATCGATCGTCGGCACTCGTCAACAGTTCCCGCACGTCGCCGAAGCGGGTGTAGTAGCCCTCAAGATCGCGCCAGCGGGGATTGGTTCCCGCCAGCACGTAGCGCGGACGTTCGGGCACGGCGGGCGCTGGTGGCTCGATCGCCGAGTAACCGCGGAAGGAAAGCACCGCGCTCATCAAGTCGAGCCGCCGCGGCCGCAGCGTCACGTCCGGGCGGCCGATCGCCCAGCCGAGTCGATCCCAGAAAATCTCGTGGTTGGTGGCCAGACGCAGCCGCCGGGGCCCCGTCGCCTCGAACAGCCCGGTGAGATCGAGCAGGATCGTCTTGTCCTTCCCGGAGGGGAAGCCGAGGTCGGCGCGCGCTTCCCGGAACCGTCCCGACGCGTCGGCGACATGCAGCGACAGACCCTGCGGCGCCGGATGCGTGCCTTGTCCCATCGCGACGTTGATCGAGCTGTCGGTGGGGTGAATCCAGCCCTGGGCGATCAGCCACAACGGACCGGTCCGCGGTGCGTCCGCCGGCAGTTCCATTTCCACGAAATGCGGCCGGGTCACCCCCTGATAGGGTCCGCGTCCGGCGAAGTCGACGTACCGCGAGTCGCGCGTCGCGGCGAGATCGGAGACGTCGCCGCCGCGGTCGTCCCGC
>JANPCT010000079.1:0-4587 GCA_031431095.1 Acidobacteriota bacterium
TACCAGGTCGGCGACATCGAGGTGCGCGCCCTGCGGGGCGCGTCCCTCGAGGTCCACAAAGGAGAATTCGTCGCGGTGACGGGTCCTTCGGGGTCGGGCAAGTCGACGTTCATGCACATCGTCGGGTGCCTGGACCGGCCGACGGGCGGCCAGTATTTTCTCGACGGCAAGGACGTGTCGAAGCTGTCGAAGGACGAGCTCGCCATCGTCCGGAACAAGAAGATCGGCTTCGTCTTCCAGGGGTTCAACCTGCTGTCGCGGACGACGGCGCTCGACAACGTCGAGCTGCCGCTGCTCTACAACACCGGCACCGCGAAGATGAAGACCTCCGAGCGCCACAAGCGCGCGAAAGAGGTCCTGGAGATCGTGGGTCTTGGCAAGCGCATGGACCACTATCCCAACCAGCTGTCGGGCGGCCAGCAGCAGCGCGTCGCGATCGCGCGCGCGCTGATCAACGACCCCTCGATCATCCTGGCGGACGAGCCGACCGGCAACCTCGACACGCGCACGAGCATCGAGGTCATGGACATCTTCCAGCGCCTGAACATCGAGCGCGGGATCACCGTCGTGCTGATCACGCACGAAATGGACATCGCCGAGCACGGGACCCGTCTCGTGAAGTTCCGGGACGGCAAGATTCAGCTCGATCAGCAGATCCCGGAGCGGCGCATGGCGTCGGAGGAGCTGGCGCTCCTGCCGCCGGCCGAGGACGACACTTCGCATCCGCCGGACGTACCGGTGGCGCAACCCGCGGCGCACTAAAGGAACTTTATGTCCGTATTCATGACCCTGCGAATCGCGCTGAAGGCGCTCAACCGCAACAAGATGCGCACCATCCTGACGATGCTCGGGATGATCATCGGCGTCGGCGCCGTCATCACGATGGTCGCGCTGGGCACCGGCGCCCGCACGACGATCGAAGAGCGCGTGAAGTCGGCCGGCACCAACATGATCATGGTCAACGCCGGCAACTGGGCGACCGGTGGCGTCCGCATGGGCCAGGGCAACGCGACGACGATGAAGCCCGAGGACGCGACCGCGATCAAGACGCTCCCGGGGGTCCAGTACGCCGCCGCCGGCGCCTCGACGCGCGGCCAGATCATCGCCGGCAACCAGAATTGGTCGACCAACGTCCAGGGCACGGATGTCGACCTGCCCCTCATCCGCAGCTGGGCGACGAAGTACGGCAGCTTCTTCACCTCCGCGGACGTCACCGCCGCGCAAAAAGTCGCGGTGCTGGGAACCGTCGTCTCCGATACGCTGTTCGGGCCCGACGTCGACCCGACCGGGCAGATCATCCGCATCCGCAGCCAGCCGTTCAAGGTCATCGGCGTCATGGTGAGCAAGGGACAGTCATCCATGGGTCAGGACCAGGACGACACCATCTTCGTCCCCTACACGACAGTGATGAAGAAGCTGCAGGGACAGCAGAACATCAACAACATCACGGTGTCGGCCGCCCAGGCGGACCAGATCCAGGACACCGCCGAGGCGATTCGCGGCGTGCTCCGCACGCGCCACAAGATTCTGCCGGGCGACGCGGACGACTTCATGGTCCGCACCCTCGAAGAGATGGCCAGCGTGCAGACCGAAACGACCAAGACGATGACGACGCTGCTTGCCAGCATCGCCGGCGTCTCGCTGCTGGTCGGCGGCATCGGCATCATGAACATCATGCTCGTGTCGGTCACCGAGCGCACTCGAGAGATCGGCCTGCGCATGGCGATCGGCGCCCGCGGCAGGGACGTCCTGCTGCAGTTCCTGGTCGAGGCCATCGTCATCAGCCTGATTGGCGGACTGATTGGCATCGGGCTCGGGTTCGGGCTGAGTGCGGCGGTGCAGAAGTTCATGCAGTGGCCCGCCGTGATTTCCCCCAATGCGATTGCCCTCGCGTTCGGGTTCGCTGCCGTCACTGGCGTGTTCTTCGGTTTCTATCCGGCCCGCAAGGCTGCGGGCCTGGATCCGATTGAGGCGCTGCGCTTCGAATAGCGCGCCTCAATGTTCGTCGTCGGTACTCGTACATTCTCACAAGGAGTCAGAGCATGAAGCGGAAATTCGCACTGACGGCGGTCCTCGCCGTCGCCCTCGCGGTCGTTGGCTACGCGCAGAAGCCGGATTTCTCCGGCACATGGACGCCCGATGCGGCGGCAGCACCGGCGGCGCCCGCGGTCGGCGGAGCGGGCGGCGGCGGCGGCGGCGGACGCGGCATGGCGGCCGGTCCGATGACGGTCACCCAGAAGGGGGACTCGCTCACGATCGAGCGCACCATGGGCGAAAACAAGGTCAGCTCGGTCTACAAGCTCGACGGCACCGAGTCCGTCAACAAGCAGATGGGCCGCGGCGGCGAGGTCGAGGTCAAGTCGACCGCGAAGTGGGACGGCAGCAAGCTGACCATCGTCAGCAAGCAGCCGGCGCAGGACGGCACCGTGCGCGAATCCTCGCAGACCTGGTCGCTCGAAGGCGGTAACCTGGTCGTCGAGCGGACGCAGCAGGGCCGCGACGGCGCGCCGATGACCAACAAGGTCACCTACAAGAAGAGCACCTAGCTCGATTGGCGATTGGCGATTGAAGATTGCCGATTGGAAAAGGCCGGGGCTAACGCTCCGGCTTTTTTTTACGTACGGACGCCAACAGCTCCGCCACGGTGCGGCCGCTCACCGGATCGATCAGGCCCGGGGCGATGGCGGCCAGGGGCTCCAGTACGAACAGCCGGTCGCGAAAACGGGGATGCGGGATCTGAAGGTCAGTCTCCTCGATCTGATCCTCCCCCGCGAGGATCAGGTCGAGGTCGAGCGTGCGCGGCGCCCCGGGATACGGCCGGGTGCGGCCGGCCGCCGATTCGATCGCGCGAAGCGCCGCGAACACCTCCGAGCCCGGCATGGAGGACGTCCCGATGCCCGCAGCATTGAGATAGGGCGGATCGTCTTCCAAACCGTCGCCGACCGGAGCGGTCTCGATGATGGGCGAAAGGATGAAATCGTCGAGAACGGCGGCGACGTCTCGTGCCGCGGTGAGAATTTGGCCACGCCGATCGCCGATGTTGCTGCCGAACGCGACCGCGACGACCCGGCCAGGCACGCGGGAGATTACCCGGCGACGCGATTCGCGATCGGATTCAATTGACCCAGCGCGTTGGCAGGACCACTCCAGTGGTCCCGGCGCCGTCCGCGCGTCGGCCGAGAAGGTCCGTCCGCCCCGCAAGGGCCTGCTCGAAGAAGCGCTTCTGCTCCAGCGTTTCGCCGAGAACGACGCGCAGCAGCGTGCGCAGCCGCGCGTGGTTCAGGTGCTCGACGCGATCGCGCCAGCCGTCGACGAAGGCCTGGGCCTGGTCGCGATCGACGGTCATGACGGCCGTCTGAGCGTCGGCCTGCTTGCCCTTGCCTTTGCCGGCCGCCTCGAGCTGCGGCTCGGGCGCATCTTCAGGCGTGCCGCCATGATCGGTGATGGCGTCGTGCACCCACGTGAGGTGCACGTCCTCGCGATTGATGACGTACTGGTAGGCGTTGTTGAAGTCGTAATCGACGACCAGGCGCGCCGCGGCCACGTGCCGCTGACGCAGCGCGGACTTGTCGCGGTAGAACTCACGGAGCAAGTCGAGGAGTTCGGCGGACTTCACGCGCTTTGCTTTTCCTTGCAGGTGATGCAGACGCGCGTCCAGGGGATGGCGTTCAGGCGCGGCGCGGCGATCTCCTCGCCGCAATCGCGGCAGATCCCGAAGGTCCCCTTCTCGATTCGCCGGAGCGCCTCTTCGATGGCCTGCAGGATCTTGGCGTCGGTCTGCTTGAGTTTGAGCTGGATGTGGACTTCGTTGTTCCCGCTGGCCTGGTCGGCGAGATCGCCCTGCCGGGAGTTCACGTCGCCCATTGTTTCCTGGAGGGGTTTGACGCCGCCGCCCGACGCGAGGATCTCGGCGCGCTTCTTCAGCAGCGACTCTTTATAAACGGCAGTATCCATGCCCGCAATCTCCCCGGGGAGCTCTCAGGCGCGCCTGATGGCCAGCCTGACAAACTACAATCTTACCACTTGTCGGCGCGAGACACGGAAGCCGACAACCAGGTGCTGCCTTTAGCACCTCGCGATCACTCCGCCCTCAACGTGCCGAGGGGTTTCTTGCGGAGCACATCATAGCTGGACGTGACGCCGACGATACAGACCAGCGCCATCGTCACGACCGCGCCGAGCGCGGCGAGGCCGGGCGCTGGACGCCACGGGATGTCGAGGACGTGGCGCGAGACGCCCCAGGTGAGCGCGATGGCCCCCACAGCCCCGACCGCGCCGGCGAGCAGGCCGAGGCCGCCATACTCGAGCGCGAGCATCGTCCCAAGCATGCGCGTGCTCGCCCCGAGTGTCCGCAGGATCGCCGCTTCGTAGACGCGCTGGAACTTCGTCATCGCCACCGCCCCCGCCAGGATCAGCACGCCGCTGAGGAGCGCAATCCCGCCGACGACGGTGATGGCGAGCGTGATGTTGTCGACCGCCGTCTTCACGGTGGCGAGGACCTCGCGCAGATCGATCGCCGAGACGTTGGGAAACTGCGCGACCAGGTCGCGCTGGAAGCGGCCGCGGTCCGATGGATCCTCCGGCGCC
>JANPCT010000080.1:0-1617 GCA_031431095.1 Acidobacteriota bacterium
CGCGCGGCGAGGGCCGGGCGCCGCTGGTCTTGAATCCGCAGGGGCTGGAGGAATTCGGGGCGACCGATCCGGCGCGGGCGCCGTTCAAGCGCGCCGCCTACCTGCCGCTGAGAAGGGCGGTGCTGGCGTGCGCGGCGGCGGCGGACGCGGTCATCGCCACCGATCGCTCGCTCGAGCCAGTCGTCCTCGGTCACCTCGGCATCCCGCGCGAGCGGATGCGCACGATTCCGAACGCACTGGACCTGCAGACGCTGGCAGGCTTCGCCGATCAGGATTCGATCGATGGCGCGCGACGCACCCATGAGATCGACAGCGGCGAACTGATCCTGCTGAGCGTCGGCAGACTCGAGGCGAACAAGGGTTTCCACGTCCTGCTGCGCGCCCTCGCGGCCGTCCGCGACCATGGCGCGCTCGACGGCAGGGCCTGGCGCTGGGTGATGCTCGGCGAAGGCCCTTACCGTCCTGCGCTCGACCGCCTCGTCGAGGAGCTCGGGCTGCAGAAGCACGTCCTGTTCGCCGGCCGTGTGTCGGACCAGGAGATGTATGCGTGGCACGAGCTCTCGACGCTCTTCGTGCACCCGACGCTTTACGAAGGCAGCTCCCTCGTCACGCTCGAAGCGATGGCGCACGGCCGCGCCGTGGTGGCATCGGCAGCCGGCGGAATTCCGGACAAGGTGCGTCCCGGCGAAAACGGATGGCTGGTGGCGCCGGGCGACGCCTCGGCGCTTGCCGCGGCGATCAGCGGGGCTGTCAGTGACAGCGATCGGCTGACACGCTACGGGATCGCCGCGCGCGCCATCGTCGAACGCGAGTTTTCGTGGAGCGCTGCCGGCGATGCGACGGTGGCGCTCTACAACGAGTTGCTCGGGTAGACTGCCTATCTTCATGGACGCTCAGTGGCGGAAGCCCACCGGACTCAACGTGTCGCGCGCCGGACTCGTGCTGACGCTGATGGCGGCCGCGCTGCTGCGGTTCTGGGCGCTGTCGCAAGGCATCGGCTTCAGCCCAGGCGTGGACGAGCCCGAAATCATGGAGCGGGCCGTCCGGATGATGAAGACGGGCGACCTCAACCCGCACTTCTTCGACTACCCCACGCTCTACATGTACGTGCAACTGGCGGTGGCCACCGTCCGCTTCCTGATCGGCGCGATGACGGGCACGTGGTCGGCGCTGGCCCAGGCGCAGACTCATGAATTCTACCTGTGGGGACGCGCCGTCACGGCGCTGCTGGGTACCGGTACGGTGTGGCTGGTGTACCGGATCGGGCTGAGGTGGGATGGGCGCGTTGCCCTCCTCGGCGCGGTGCTGCTCGCGATCATGCCGCTGCACGTGCGCGAGTCGCACTACGTGCTCACGGACGTGCCCGTAACGTTTCTCGTGACGCTCACGTGCCTGCTGTCGCTCCGCGCCAGCGAGCGGGCGACACTCCCGGCGTTTGCCTGGGCGGGCGCCGCTGCGGGTTTCGCAGGAGCGACGAAATACAACGGCGTGGTGGCGGTGCTGATGCCGCTGCTCGCCTGCGCGATGACGCCGTCGCTGCGTCCCTCGCGCTGGCTCGGGGTCCTGTGGACGATCGGCGGGATGCTGGCGGCCTTCTTCATCGCCGCGCCGTACACG
>JANPCT010000081.1:0-4377 GCA_031431095.1 Acidobacteriota bacterium
CGACGCTGCGCAGGTGCGCGGCCGGCGTATTGGGCGGCCATCCCGCCTGACTGGTGACCTCCCCGGGCCGAACGGGAACCAGCGTGCACTGGTGCGGCCGGACCTCCCGCACCATCGCCAGGAGGTCTGCGCGCGGATCCCCTTCGATGTTGAATTCGACCTCCCGCCGCATCGGCGCGAGAAACGATGCGATCGCGGTGACGTCGTCGGCGGTGATGTGACGCGCGTCGGCGCGCGGATGGACCGTGATGCTCTTCGCGCCTGCGTTGACGCAGACGCGGACCGCATCCGTGACGGAAGGCAGTGCGCCGCCGCGCGAATTCCGCAGCGTCGCGATCTTATTGACGTTGACGCTCAGGCGAATCATAAAACTACAAAGGGGCCAGGGGCTGGGTCATGGGGCTGCGCAAGGTCAGCGCGGAGTCCGACGCTCATTCCGAGCCCCATGCCTCAGCCCACGAGCCCCCTGCCCCTGTTACCCGAGATGTTGCCTGACCGTGTCGCCGATCTCGCGCGCCCAGCCGTGGATCTCCTGCTGGTCCTTGCCTTCGATCATCACCCGCAGCAGCGGCTCGGTTCCCGAATAGCGGACGAGCAGCCGCCCCTGCCCCGCGAGCCGGCGCTCGATGCGATCCATGACCTCGGCAATCTCCGGGACGGTGGCCAGCGCCGTGCGCTCGCGCACCCGGACGTTCAGCAGCACCTGCGGGTAGGCCACGAGCTCCGACGCCAGGTCCGCCAGTTCCCTGCCCGTCTCCGCCATCGTCCTCAGCACGTTCAGCGCGGTCGCGATACCGTCGCCGGTGAACAGGTGATCCGAGAAGATGATGTGACCGGACTGCTCGCCCCCCATCGAGATGCGGCGCTTGATCATCTCCTCCATCACGTACTTGTCGCCGACCGGACAGCGCACCAGTTCGATGCCGGATTCGGCGAGCGCGAGCTCGAGGCCGATGTTGCTCATCACGGTCGCGACGAGCGCGTCACCGTTGAGGCGTCGCTGCGCCTTCATGTGGCGGGCGCACATCAGCATCACGGCGTCACCGTCGACGATGCGGCCCTCGTGATCCACGAAAATCGCGCGGTCGCCGTCGCCGTCGAAGGCCACGCCCATGCGGAACCCGCCCTCGCGCACGAGCCTACTGAGCCGCTCGGGATGGGTCGACCCGCACCCCAGGTTGATGTTGCGGCCGTCGGGCTCGTCCCCGATGACGGTGATGTCGAATCCGAGCTCGCGGAACAATCGCGGCGCCACCGTGGTGGTCGCGCCGTTCGCCGTGTCGATGGCCAGCCTGAACGCGCCGAGACGGCCGGGGTCGGGCAGGGCGAGCCGCGTGTGCGCGATGTAGGCGTCGAGCACGTCGGTGCGCTCCACCGGCGGCAGCCCGCCGGACGGCACGTCCCAACCGCGGTCCGCGATGATCGATTCGACGTGTTGCTCGAGCGCGTCGGTGAACTTCTCACCGCGACCCGAGAACACTTTGATGCCGTTGTCTTCGAACGGGTTGTGCGTCGCGCTGATCACGAGTCCGGCGTCAAAGCCGAGCGCCCGCGTGATGTAGGCCGTGGCCGGCGTGGGAATCACGCCGGCGGTGGTGATGGCCGCCCCTTCCGCATGGACGCCGCGTCCCAGCTCACGCTCGATCCAGTCACCAGACTCCCTCGTGTCGCGGCAGATGATGAACCTGAGCGGACGCCCCGCCGTGCCGGCGTCGCCGCGCATGGCGCGGACGAGTGCGGCGCCAAGTCGGGCGACCGTTTCATGGTCGAGCGGATAGTCTCCGGCCTTGCCGCGGACGCCATCGGTCCCGAACAGTCGATGCATCTGTTTACTTAATCGTTACTGACACGATGGCGGGGTCAATCGCCACGACACCGAAGCTCCCGTCAGGGTCAACCTGGACTCGAAGATTGTACCGGCCCGAGCCGAGCCCGGCAAGGTCCACGAAGGCCTGGACGCTGTCGCCGCGCAGCGCCGCCAAGGGATCCTTGGCGCCTCGGACCGTGACGTGGACGAGCTGCTGCCCCACCTGCGCCCGCAGCCCTGCACCCAGATTGCGCCACCGGACGGGGACATCCGGCATCCGGCGCTCGACCGGTGCAGGCCAGATTTCAACGGTTACGTTGGCGTTCTGCGCCTGGACCAGCCGGACGGATGCGTCGGCGACACCAATGGTGACGCCGTCACGAACGCGCGCCTTCGCGTCCTTCACCGACACCGGTTCGGTCGTCGCTTCCGCCACCTGGCGCACGTGAGAGTCAGGACCCACGATCTCCACGGTTGCCGGCTCGGTGCTGACCCGTCCCACGACGAAGCCCGGCGCCGGGTCCCCCTCCATCGCCGGAACGACCGGTACTGTTCGCCGCGCCGATTTTTCCAGTTCGAGCGCGAGCGTGGCCGGGGCGACCTGCGCGACTTCCACGCCGAACGGGGCGCGGACTTCTTCGTTGCGCAACTGGAACAGCCGCGAGCCGCTCCGCGCCGCACCGAGGTCGATCACCGCGACGATCTCTCCCGGCTGGACGCGGCTCAGAACCGCCGAAGACCCGCGCAAGCGGACGTCCACCGTGTCGGGAGTGTTGCCGACGATTTCGAGCTCCGCCGGGATGTTCCTGAATTCCAGCGGCACACGCAGGCTGCGTTCGACGACGTGCTCGCCGGCGACGGTGAGCCACAGCACCGATGCAAGCGTCACCGCCAGAATCTTCAAGCCAAGCTGCCGGAACGGGTGATATCGCATCAGCTCCTGGAATCTCCGGAGCCGAGCACGCCGCGGCGCTGCTGGATCAGGCTCCGCAGGCGCGCGCGGAGATCGTCGGGCGTCAAGCCGCGCTCGATCTCGCCATTCAACGCGATCGAAATCT
Organism: Acidobacteriota bacterium; assembly: GCA_031431095.1. Taxonomy (GTDB): domain Bacteria; phylum Acidobacteriota; class Vicinamibacteria; order Vicinamibacterales; family 2-12-FULL-66-21; genus JAICSD01. The sequence goes on from JANPCT010000081.1 coordinate 2,866, forward strand.
TCCCCGACTCCTCCGAGACCACGACAGCCGCAGCGTCGCTTTCTTCGGTAAGTCCGATGGCGGCGCGATGGCGCGTCCCGAGCTCCCGGCTGAGGCGTGGATTGACCGTCAGCGGCAGGAAGCAGGCGGCTGCCGCGACCCGCCCTTCCTGGAGGATGACCGCTCCATCGTGAAGAGGCGATCCGGGGTGGAAGATGGTCACGAGCAGGTCGTAGGTCAAAGCCGCATCCAGCGGAATGCCGCTCTCGATGTAGTTTCGCAATCCGATTTCCCGCTCGATGGCGAAGATCGCCCCGATCTTCTGCTGCGCCAGCATGGTGGCGGCGACTACGACTTCCTCGATGGTCTCGTCCGCGGCCTCCTGCCGGTTGAAGTAACGGAAGAACGGCGCCTGGCCGAAATGCGCGAGCGCGCGCCGGATATCACCCTGAAAGATCACGATCGCGGCAAACCCGACGTAGACCAGCAGGTTGCGGATCACCCAGTTGAGCGTCTGGAGGGGGGCAAGTTGCGAAATGTAGAACAACGCAATCACCAGCAGCGAGCCGACGGCCATCTGAACGGCGCGGGTTCCACGGATAAGCTTGAGAGCCTCGTAGATCAGAACTGAAACGAGGGCGATGTCGAGGATGTCCCACCAGCCCACGGGTGGGCGTCGCAGCAGGTTGGCAAGGTAGTCCGGCATCCGGACGGTAGCTTATCGCAAGGCGGGCGGCAGAGCCGGCGGAGAGGAAGCGGCCCAATACACTCGGTTGCGCTCAACCTGCGTCTTTTGCGGCTGTGCTCGCGGCCGTGTCAGCGGCGAGAATCCGGTCGGACACCCGTACCACGTCCACCATTTCCCGCACGCCGTGCACGCGGACGATGTGCGCGCCAAACAGCACGCTCGCCGTCACCGCGGCGGCCGTGCCCCACTCTCGCTCGTGGGGCGCGCGCTCGCCAAGCGCGACAGCGAGAAACGATTTGCGCGAGGGGCCGGACAAGATCGGCCGGCCCAACGTCGCGAGCGAAGCCAGCTGCGCCAGCGTGGTGTAGGTGTGCTCCGCCCGCTTGGCAAAGCCCAACCCGGGGTCGACGATGATGGCGTCGCGTGACACACCGGCGCGTTCAGCGCGTGCAATCGCCTCGGCCAGTTCGTCGCGAACTTCTCGCGCCGCATCCTCGTACACGGCGAGGTCGTACATCCCGCTCGATCGACCCCGGGTGTGCATCAGGATCAGTGCCGCGCCGGTCGCCGCCGCGACCGCGCCAAGCGCGTCATCGTATTGCAGGCCGCTGATGTCGTTGATGATGGTGGCGCCGCGTTCGATTGCGGCGCGCGCCACACCCGCCTTATAGGTGTCGATCGAAATCGGCAGCGTCACCTGGCGGGCCAGGCGCTCGATTACCGGCAGGACGCGGCGCCATTCCTCGTCTTGCGGCAGAGTGCCGGCGCCAGGACGGGTCGATTCGCCGCCGACGTCGATGATGTCGGCGCCGTGTGCGGCCATGCGGTTGCCGGCTTCGACGGGG
>JANPCT010000082.1:0-2702 GCA_031431095.1 Acidobacteriota bacterium
GCGGACGACATGGTCGCGGAGGTCGGCGCCGGCGCCGATGTCCCGGCCGGCCCCGGTGCCTTCGAACATCTCGACGAAGACGTCGGCGAGGAACTCGCGATCGGCGATGGACGAGCGGACGCGATCGGGGGCGGGCCCGGCCATCTCGATGCCGAACTCGCGCCCGCGGGTCTGCGCCAGTCGCTCGAGGAAGAAACCGTCGGCCTCTCCCGGATTGCCACGTCTGGCGGACGCGAGGACGCGCGACTCCTCGCCGTCGGAATCACAATAGAGCAGGATGCCGCTCGGCAGCGCGATGACCCAGAGCTCCCACGAGTGGCCATCCCACTGGAACTGCAGGACGGTGCGGGCACGCAGCGCCTCCGCGGCGATCGGGGCACTCTCCTCCGCGGCGCGTTCGATGATCGCCTCGAGGTTGAGCGGCGCGTGCGGAACGCGGAACGGCCAGATCCCATCGCGGGAACGGAACTGCTTGGTGCGCAGCTCGAGCAGTTCGAGGGTCCGCAGCCGGACCTGCCGTACTTCGAAGTTCACCTTCGAAGTGTACCAGCGGCGCCAGCGCGGTTGACGCGAGCCAGGCAATTGTCAACTGGCCTTCCGCCTGAAGGCGGAAACTACAGGAACGCCAACGAAGGGCTCCGTAGTTTCCGCCCTTGGGCGGAATTCTCTCTCTGTAGCCAGGATGCTGAACAAGTGGCGCTCTCGGACCTTCCGCCTGAAGTCGGAAACTCCAGGAAGTCCAACCCACGGGCTCTGTAGTTTTCGCCTTTAGGCGGCACACTCTCTCTCCAGACGCGGCTTGCAACTCGCGCTACTTGATCTCGATGGGAGGGAGGCCCGCCGCCTTCAGCTTGGCGTTCACGGCCCGCAGATCCACGGTTGTGAGGGCTGTCCACCGCGCCATCGCGGCCGTCCCGGCCGCTCGCGCGCTGGCGAGCGCCTTCAGCTGCACGGCCGTCGGCTGTACATCCGCGGACTGCAACACGTTCATCACCGCACTCAGGCCAGCGGCCGCCGCCGAGAGTGTCGGCGCTCCCGCCGGCGCCGGCGCCGCGCCGCCGCCGAATCCGCCGGCGCCTCTCCCGCCGCGCCCGCCTGCGAGCGCCGCACCGGCGATTTCCTCGATCGTCTTGTTGAACGCCGTCAGCGCGGACGCGAGGTCTGTCTTCGCGGGTGCCGCGGTCTGCACTTCCGCGAGACGCTCGCGCAGACGCTGCGCCTCACCTGCCGCAGCGACGGCCCGCTCCGCCTCGCGGTATGCGGCCGTGGACAGCGTGTAGACCTGCTGCAGGACGAGCGCAGGCGTCCTGACGCGCGGATCCTGCGCCACCGTCAACGGCTGCGACAGTGTCCTGCCGTTCGCCGTCAGCTTGACGGTGTACTGCCCCGGCGGGGCCCACGGCGTGCCCGGCGCCGGCACCGTATTGAACGGCACCGCCGCGATCGGCAGTCCGTCGCCGCCGCCGCCGCCACCGGGCAGCGGCTGGTAGTGGACGTCCCACATGAAGCGGTGCATCCCCGCTTTCGCCGACAGGCCCTGCGGCTGGCGATACCAATACAGCGGCAGCGGCGCGGTGGTCTTCGGATCGGGGAGGGGGGTGATCGGGTCGTCGCTCGAGTAGCGGCGTACGAGCGTGCCACCCGCATCGAATACTTCGAGCACGACCGGACCACTGGCATCCGCCGTGAGGTAGTAGTTGATGATCCCTCCCTCGGGCGGGTTCGGCAAGTGCGGCTCGTCCGGCGGCAGCGGCGTGTCGGTGTTGGTGTTCCAGCGCACGCGCAGCGACGGCTGCGGCCTGAACAGCACGTCGCTGCCTGCGGTCGTCGGCCGAAGCTGACGCAGCGGCGTGATGTCGTCGAGAATCCAGATGCCGCGGCCGTGCGTTCCGGCGATCAGGTCATCATCCTTGACCTGGAGGTCGCGCACTGACGAGGGCGCCATGTTCAGCCGCAGCGATTCCCAGTGATCGCCGTCGTCGAACGATACGTAGACGTTGGTCTCGGATCCCGCGAAGAGTAATCCCTTTCGCTGTACGTCTTCGCGGATCGCGCTCACTGCGGAGCCGCCGGGAATTCCGTTGACGATCTCGGTCCACGTCCTGCCGCCGTCGTGGGTGCGGAAGATGTGCGGGTTCTGATCGTCGATGCGCAAGGTGTTGACCGCGGCGTAGGCGGTCAGCGGATCGAAGCGGCCAGGCTCCATCATGAAGACCTTCCAGTACGATCCGATCTGCTTCGGAGTGACGTCGGTCCAGTGCAGCCCGCCGTCCGCGGTCGTCGCGATCACGCCATCGTCGGTGCCCACCCAGATGCGATTGAGGTCCTTGTACGACGGACCGATGGTGTAGATGACGCGCGCGCCGTTGACGTCGGCCTGGTTCCCCGTGCGAACCTGGTCGGCATACTTGCCGACGCTCGCGGGGATGTCGTGCGTCTTACGCGTCAGGTCCGGGCTGATCTGCTTCCACGTGATGCCGCCGTCCAATGTCTTCCACAGCACATTGGTCGAGAAGAAGAGCGACTTCTTGTCGACCATCGAGAAGACGATCGGCTGCGTGCGCACCTGGCGGCTGACCGCGGGGTCGGCGTTACCGCGTCCGCCGAGCGGACCGACGTTCGAGACCTGGTTCGTGCGGCGGTCGTACTTCGTGACTTCCTTCGTGCCGTAGACGATATCGGGATCGAGCGGGTCCGGCGCG
>JANPCT010000083.1:0-2595 GCA_031431095.1 Acidobacteriota bacterium
CGCGCGGCGAGGACGAAGCGAACCGCATCGTCTGGGAGGATCGACCCGTTTCCGTCCGCGTCGCGGACGCCGGCGACGTCGCCGCCCTGCCGCTGCGCAAGGAATCGAAACGTCAGGGGATGCTGCGGCTGATCGACGTGCAGGACTTCGATCTGTCGGCGTGCGGCGGAACGCACGTGTCGCGCACCGGCGCGATTGGCCTGATTGCCGTCCTGGCGACGGAGCGATTCCGCGGCGGTTCGAGGATCACCTTCGTCTGCGGAGCGCGGGCGCTCACCGGGTTCCGGACGCTGCGCGACGCCGTGGCGGGAAGCGTCCGTGCGTTGTCGGTGCTGCCCGCGGATCTGCCGGCGGCCATCGAGCGGCTGCAGACCGACAGCAAGGATCTGCGGAAGCAGACCAGGGACTTTCAGCTGAAACTCGCCGGCCATGAGGCGGACGCGCTCGCCGACGCGGCCGGGACGACCGGGGACATCCGGCTGGTTGCGGCCGCGTTGCATGGTTGGGACGCCGGCGGACTGAAAGCCATTGCCGCGCGGATCGCGGAGCGGCCGCGCCATGTCGTGGTGCTGCTCGGCGAACCCGCGCCCTCGTCAATCGTCGTCGCGCGTTCGGCAGGGCTGTCGCTCGATTCCGGCGCCCTTCTTCGTCAGCTGATCGAACGGCATGGCGGGAAGGGCGGCGGCCGGCCGGACCTGGCTCAGGGCGGCGGCCTGACGGCGGCGGCGAACGACGTGCTACAGTCCGCGCGGGAGCTGCTCTCCCGCGCGCCACAGCCGAAGCCGAAGCCTGAACCCGCATGAGCGAAGCCCCACTCCTGATGGTGGTCGACGACGATCCGTCCGTCCTGCTGCTCGTTGACGTCCTTGCTGAGAAAATGGGCTTCCGGGTGAAGGCCGTGCCGAGCGGGCTCCAGGCGCTCGAACATCTGCGCGACGGGCTGCAGCCGCAGGTGATACTGCTCGACATCATGATGGAGCGGATCGACGGCCTCACCTTCATGAACCACCTCCGTGAGATGCCGGGCCAGGAGCTCACGCCGGTGATCGCGATGAGCACGGCAGCGGTCCTCGATCGGTACGGCGATCAGCTGCAGGTCAGTGACACGCTGCTCAAGCCGATTACGCATGCGACGCTGACCCAGGCGATTCAACGCTACCGATAGAGGCAAGGCGTTGATGCCGGGTGCCGCCTCGCGGCCCGCGCATTCGGCATGTGGGCTTGACCTTCGGCAGGTACAATACAGCCGTGTGGCGGTTCGTCGCGCTCTTCGTTGCGCTCATCGCCGGCGTCGGCGCGGCCGTCTGGTATTACCGTGCGCCTGCTGACGGCGGCCGGCCGGTCCTCGCCATTGCGCGGAACGAGGACCGCTGGCTCGAGGATTTGTTGAGCCGCACTCCGAAGGACGTTGACACTGCGACCGCGGAGCTCGAAGAGCGGGGCACTGCGGCCCTGCCGCTCATCCGCCGTACACTCCAGGACCCCGCTGCCGACGCCCCACACCGCAAGGTGGCGCTGAAGGCCGCCGCCATATTGGGCGCCCGGGCGGCTGAAGTGATCCCTGACGTGGCCGCCGCGCTGCGCGAGCCCGATTACGCCCCCGAGGCCGCGCTCGCTCTCAGTTTCATGGGGTCCGCCGCGGTGCCGACGTTGAAGGACGCGTTCACGTCGGACGAAGCGGTGGTCCGCCGCGAAGCGTTGCGCTCCCTCGGCAAGCTCCGCGAGCGTGCTTCGATCGACCCGCAGATCGTTGTCCCGCTCCTGCTCGGCGCGCTCGACGATCCGGATCCCTCGGTTCGCAACGTCGCCGTCACCTATCTCGGCATCGTCCGCGACAGTCCCGAGAAAGAGGTGGCGGGGTTGATCAAGGCGTTGTCCGACGCCGAGTCCGCCGTCCGGCAGGCCGCGGCCGAGGCGCTGTCCGCCTACGGATCGTTGGCCGACCCGGCTGTTCCCGCGCTCAAGAAAGCCGCCGCGACGGATCCTGACGATGATGTGAAGCGCGAGGCGGGCCGGACGCTCGTCCACCTGTCCGAACTCAAGCAAAAGGTTTGACAGTAAGCGTCCCGCTCCGGCGCGGGCTCAGCGCCCGCCGTGGTTGGCCAGCCGTTCGACGGCGAGGTCGGCGATCCAGTTGACGGTGGCGGCCGGGATCGTGAAGCTGTTCGCCAGTATCGAGAAGGCAAGCGTTTCGCCGTCCCGCGTGCGCACGTATCCGGAGAGCGCGCGGACGTTCGCGATCGATCCCGTCTTGGCCATGGCGTTCGACTCGGCGCGCGTGCCTTTCATCCGGGTGGCGACAGTGCCGTCTTTCCCCGCGATCGGGAGCGTGCCGGCAAACGCGTCACGGTGACGCGGATCGCGATGCATCCGGTCGAGCAGCGTGACGATCATCTCTGCGGTGACAAAATCATAGCGCGACAGGCCCGATCCATCGGCCTGGACGTAACCGCCCGGCTGGATGCCCCAGCCAGCGAAAATCTCCCGGGCGGCATTGCGGCCCGACTCCGCGCTGCCGGTGCCTGCCCTCGCCGCTCCGACGGCTTTCAACAGCGTCTCGGCGTAGAGATTCTGGCTGACCTTCATCATCACGGC
>JANPCT010000084.1:0-2078 GCA_031431095.1 Acidobacteriota bacterium
CGCGAAACCGGGAGGCGATCTTCGATCTCCACGCCGCCTCGCTCGACTGGCTGGAGAGATACACGGCGATCCCGTATCCCTTCGGCAAGTTCGACATCATGGCGGTGCCGGCCTTCCAGTTCGGCGGCATGGAACACCCGGGCGCCATCTTCTACAACGCCAACGGCCTTCTGCTCGACGAGAGCGCCACCCAGGACCAGATGCTGGGACGAGCGAGCGTCATCGCGCACGAGACGGCGCACATGTGGTTCGGCGACCTCGTGACGATGGGTTGGTTCAACGACGTCTGGATGAAGGAAGTGTTCGCGAATCACATGGCCGCCAAGATCGTGAACCCGGCGTTCCCTGCGGTGAATCACGACCTGCGCTACCTGGTGGAGTATTTTCCCGCGGCCTACGGCGTCGATCGCACCGCCGGCACCAACGAGATCCGGCAGCCGCTCAAGAACCTGAACGAGGCCGGAACCCTTTACGGCGCGATCATTTATCAGAAGGCGCCAATCGTCATGCGGCAGCTCGAGAGCCTGCTCGGACGTGATGTTTTCCGGGACGGCCTGCGCGACTACCTGAAGAAATATTCCTTCGGCAACGCCGGCTGGCCGGACCTCGTCGCCCTGCTCGACAGCCGCACACCCGATGACCTCGCCGCCTGGAGCCGCGCCTGGGTGGAGGAGCGGGGGCGACCCTCGGTCACGACGGAACTGTCGATGGCCGGCGGCAAGATCCGCCGGCTCGCCTTCACGCAGCGGGATCCGTACCCCAGCCGAGGGCTCGTCTGGCACCAGCGGATTTCGGTCGCGGTCGGCGGCCCGGCGGCGACGACCCTTCCCGTGGAGTTGAACGCGCCGCGAGTCGAGGTGACGGCCGCGCGCGGCCTGCCGGCGCAGTACGTGCTGCCCAACGGCGGCGGCATCGCCTATGGCGAGTTCCACCTCGATCGCGGGAGCCTGGCGTGGCTGATGGAGAACCTGCCGTCCGTCGATGAGGAGGTGACGCGCGGAGCCGCGTGGGTGACGCTTTACGACGCGATGCTCAACGCGGAGGTCACACCCGATGCGTTCATCGGGTTGGCGCTGCGCGCCCTCCCGCGCGAGACGAACGAGCTGATCATCGCCAGGACGCTGGCCTACCTGAGGGAAGCGTACTGGCGGTTTTCGTCAGCGGACGCGCGCGCCAGGCTCGCTCCACGCCTCGAAACGATCCTGCGCCAGGGGCTCGACCGCGCCATGGCACCGACCGTCAAGTCCGTGTGGTTTTCCGCACTGCGCGATACCGCCGCAGCTCCGGCGACGCTGCAGTGGCTGACACGAGTGTGGAGGCAGGAAGCAGCCGTTCCCGGCCTCACGTTGTCGGAGAACGATTTCGTCCGACTCTCGCAGGAGCTGGCGCTGCGTGACGTTGAGGGTGCGGCCGCAATCCTGGACCAGCAGTTCGAACGTACCCGGAATCCGGATCGCAAGGCCCAGTTCGCTTTCACCAGGGCGGCGTTGTCGGCGGACGTCCGCGTACGCGATGCGTGGTTCGCGGCGCTCGCGGACGTCGCCAATCGCCGGCGCGAAGCCTGGGTGCTCGAAGGCCTGCGGTATCTGCACCACCCGTTGCGCGCCGCCACGGCCGCGCGGCACATCGAATCGAGCCTGCTGCTGTTGCGCGAGATCCAGAGGACCGGGGACATCTTCTTTCCCAAGCGGTGGATGGATGCGACACTCTGGGGTCACCGGTCGCCGGCGGCGGCGGCGACCGTGCGGTCGTTCCTGGAACGGGTGCCGCCCGACTATCCGGAACGGCTCCGGCGCGTCATCCTGTCGTCTTCGGACGACCTGTTCAGGGCGAGCCGGCTCCGGTGAAAACAGCACCGCCGCTTGCATCATGACTATGCGGATCAGAATCGTCGTGACCGGCGGAACCTTCGACAAGGAATACGACGAGTTGACCGGAAAGCTGTTCTTCCGCGACACGCATGTCGCCGAAATGCTGCGACTCGGACGCGCCCGGCTTGATCTGGAGGTCGAGACCGCCATGATGATCGACAGCCTGGACATGGACGATGCCGGGCGGGCGTCGATTGTGGAGCGCTG
>JANPCT010000085.1:0-4490 GCA_031431095.1 Acidobacteriota bacterium
CGAACGGCGGCGGCGTGAGCCGCCAACCACCCTTAACCATTTTAGCCACCGCATCGCCCGAATGCCCAGGCATTCACGCGCTGCGTGTGTCACGTAAGCCATTAGCAACCAGCTGCTTAGCTACGCCAGTCATCCGCATCATCAGGAAGCTTCAAGCATGACGCAACGCTCCCGTTCTGTCCGACGCGTGCTCACAATCAGCGCCCTTCTCGCGACCGCCAGCCTTCCAGCCATCGCGGCGCCGAGTCCGGTCGTCTGGTCCGCCGCCCGTAATGCCAGCGTGTCCGGCGGCAGTGTGACGAAGACCTCGGGATGCTCAGGGTGTCCCGATTCAGGCGCAGTCAGTCAGCAGCAGTTCACGAGCGGTTCGGCGTCGTTTACGGTGTCGCCAGGCTATTTTCTCCTCGCCGGGCTCGGTCAGAGTACCAGTGGATCGCTTGGCTACGCGATCAATTACGCGTTCAGGTTCTCCGGCGGAAGCTCGTGGGAGATTCGGGAGAGCGGCACTTACCGCACCGAAGGCACGTACTCCTCGTCCGACACCTTTACCGTCACCGTGAGCGGCGCCACCGTCACTTATTTCCGCAACGGGTCACTCGTCTACACCAGTAAGGTCGCGGCCGGCGGCGCGCTCGTCGCCGACGTGGCGCTGGTGACGACCGGGGCGAGCGTGACGGCGACGGTCGACGGCGCGGCCACCACGCCGACCGTCACATCGACGGGGAACAGTGTCGTCTGGACCGCCGCCCGCAATGCCAGCGTGTCCGGCGGCAGTGTGACGAAGACCTCGGGATGCTCGGGGTGTCCCGATTCAGGCGCAGTCAGCCAGCAGCAGTTCACGAGCGGTTCGGCGTCGTTTACGGTGTCGTCAGGCTATTCTCTCCTCGCCGGGCTCGGTCAAAGTACCAGTGGATCGCTTGGCTACGCGATCAATTACGCGTTCAAGTTCTCCGGCGGAAGCTCGTGGGAGATTCGGGAGAGCGGCACTTACCGCACCGAAGGCACGTACTCCTCGTCCGACACCTTTACCGTCACCGTGAGCGGCGCCACCGTCACCTATTTCCGCAACGGGTCACTCGTCTACACCAGTAAGGTCGCGGCCGGCGGCGCGCTCGTCGCCGACGTGGCGCTGGTGACGACCGGGGCGAGCGTGACGGCGACGGTCGCCGGCGCGGCCACCACGCCGACCGTCACATCGACGGGGAACGGTGTCGTCTGGACGCTGCTGACGAAATCGACGGCCAGCGGCAGTTCGCTTCAGAAGACGTCCGGCTGCGACGGGTGCCCGGACTCGGGCGCCGTGAGCGAGCAGCAGTTCACGAGCGGCTCGGCATCCTTCACCGTGCCCCTCGGCAATCAGCTCCTGGCCGGCCTGGGTCGCGACACGCAGCCGGGGTATTCCATCGACTACGCGTTCAGCTTTCCGAGCTGGAATAGCTGGGAGATTCGTGAGGCTGGCGTCTATCGTGCGGACGGCGTCTATGCCGCCAGCGATGTGTTCAAGGTCGCCAGCGACGGCAGCACCGTCCGGTACTACCGCAACGGCTCTCTTGTTTACACGAGCAACGTTCCCGTGCCCGGTGCGCTCCGCGTCGATGCCACCCTGATATCGATGAGCGCCAACGTGCAGGCCACCACCGACGCCGTGACCACGGCGCCGGCGCCAGCGCCCACCCCGACACCTGCGCCCACGCCTTCGGGCATTAACTTGCGCATCCTTCAGTGGAACATCCACCACGGCGGCTACGGCACTGACGGCGTCTACAGCACGGATCGCATCGCAACAAGGGTCGCGAGGATGGCCCCCGACGTCGTGATGTTCAACGAGATCGAGAAATACACCTCGTGGGGCAACCAGGATCAGCCAGAGGTCTACAAAAACCTGCTCCAGGCGAAGACGGGCAAGACCTGGTATTACCATTTCGCGCAGGAGTACGGGAATTGGTACGCCAACGGCAAAGGGAGCCTGATCCTCTCGACGTATCCGATCCTCTACACCGACCGTTATGAGCTGCTGAACAACTACGATCGCTGCATCGCCGAAGTCGAAATCATGGTGAATAACAGGTACATTTCGCTCATGCTGGCCCACCTCGATCCGTACGACCAGGGCCTACGGCTTCTGCAGGCCGGAGAGGTAGTGACGTGGGCGACGAGCAAACCGGAGAACCGGATCATCACCGGCGACATGAATGCCTGGCCCGACCAGGGCTCGATCGCCAAATTCAACCAGTTTTATTACGATTCATGGACCGTTGCGGCGAACAACGGCACCGCGACGGCCTTCCCCGGTAACACTGGCGAGACGAAGAGCGGCCGCATCGACTACATCTTCTATTCGAAGTACTCCGCAAACATCACCGTCAAGTCGTCCCAGGTCTATGACACGCGCGACTCCAACGGGTTTATGCCAAGCGACCACCGCCCGGTCCTGACCACCTTCTTCGTGCAGTAACGGCGGATTCCCCTACAGGCTCAGCCCCAAGGGCAAAAGGCGATTACCGCCTTCTGCTCTTGTTTTACGTACAATTTCCCTCATACTGCAGAAGTTGGAATGCCCTTTGCGGTCAAAGCGGCCGAACCGACGTCATCGGACGTAATTTATACGCCCGGTGTGGATGAGTTTGCACCGAGCGGCACTTGGATACTTCTATGGGAAATGGAATCGCTACATCGATGACCAAGCCTGCCTTCGTCGCGACTCTTGAAGAAATTATAGGAGTCGGACCAGGGGCACTCCAGGCTAGCGACACGCGGGAGACGGTGCCAGGATGGTCGTCGTTGACCGATGTCAACATCCTCACGGTGGTCTTCAGCGAGCTGGGGATAGAAGCGGAAGAAGACCTGCTGGACTACAAATCGGTCGGGGAATTGCTCGAGATCCTGGACCGGCTGAACGCATTCTCGGGCGCGTAAGCGGGTATGTTCCGGGCATTGAAACGCCAGACGCTCCGCACCTTGCGGGCCACCGGATTCGAACGCCGGCTGCTCGACAGCAGATGGCGGCATCAACGCCTTTTGATCCTCGGCTACCACGGGATCTCGCGCCACGATGAGCACGAGTGGAACCCGGACCTCTACATGCCGATACCTGTGTTGGAGCAGCGGCTCGAAGCGCTGAGGCGCGCGAAGTGCACGATCCTGCCTCTCGGACAAGCCGTCGAACGGCTCTACAGTAACAATCTGCCGGCGCGCAGCGTTGCCATTACGTTCGACGACGGGTTCTACGACTTCATGGTCGGCGCGTACCCGGTGCTCAAGGCGTTCGAGATGCCCGCCACCGTCTACCTGACGACCCTTCGCTGCGAACACGACGGACCGGTTTTTCCTCCGACGACCTCGTACTTTCTGTGGAAGGCCCGCGGCAAGGTCATTAGCGTGGCGGCGGGGGAGCTGCTGGATCGTCCGATCGTCCTGGATTTGCGCGAACCCGAGGGAAGGGCTCGTGCGGTGACCGAGGTCGTGGGTTACGCGGAGCGCCTGCATATGACGCCGGAGCAAATGAACGCGCTTCTGCAGCGCCTGGCGCGGATTGTCGGTGTGAACTGGGCCGAAGTGCGCGAGCGTCGCACGATGCACCTGATGAACCCGGACGAGGTCCGGCACATGGCTGAACTCGGGGTCGATGTCCAGCTGCACACGCACACCCATACCTCGCCGACCACGAAAACCGACTTCGTGCACGAGATTTCGCTGAACCGCGAGATCATTACGCGGCTGACGCGGTCCGCTGCACCGGTGCCTGTCCACTTCTGCTATCCCATGGGAATTTATCGTCCACCCTACGTAGGCTGGCTGGCGGAGTCGCGGGTGAGCTCGGCGACCACGTGCGATCCCGGCCTCGCCACACCGCGCACGAATCCGCTGCTGTTGCCGCGGTTCGTCGATTCGACCAGCCAGACCACCCTCGAATTCGAGGGGTGGATATCGGGTGCGGCATCGCTGATGGCCCGCCCGCGGGGCTTTACGAGTGCCTGACGCCTTCGCCCTCGATCAGGCGCGCGCCGCATGTTTGGCCGCTCTGGAGCGGGCCGAGGATCTGGCTCCGCTCTGGACGGCGTGCCGCAGCGGCCAACCCGCTCTCGTTGAAAGCCGCCGCATGATGCCGCACGTGCGCGTGGACGGCGATACCGTTCCCCGCCTCGCGAAACTCAAGGAGAAGCTCGAACAGCAAGGCTATCCAGTCGGCAGCGGCGCCTTCGAACGGATGCTGATTGTCTCGGCCGCACACGATTCCCTTGACGACCTGATGGCGCTCCCGGTCGACGAACGCGTCCGCGAATTTTTCTGTCAGAACTTCGAGGCTTATGCCGCCGGTCGGGTGCCCGAGCCGTTCGATCTCTCTCACCCGTCATTCGTCTGTATGGCGCGCGTCTCGACGCTATCGCGATTTCCAGCCGGCCAACTCGATTGGGAGGTCTCTGGCATCCCGCGGTCGTGGCTGCTGAAGGTCCCGACGCGCCGGCTGCACCGGTTGGCGGCGGCAATCA
>JANPCT010000086.1:0-6266 GCA_031431095.1 Acidobacteriota bacterium
CCGCTCCGCGCGAGCGCGTTCGCCGATGTGGTCGAGCAGACGCAGCCCCGCCAGCAACAGCGCCGTCGGGTTCGCGAGGTACAGATCCGCAATGTCGGGGGCGCTGCCATGCACCGCCTCGAACACCGCGATCTCCGTGCCGAGATTCGCCCCGGGGACGACGCCCAGCCCGCCGACCAGTCCGGCACACAGGTCGGAAACGATGTCGCCATACAGGTTTGGCAGCAGCAGCACATCGAGCCTCTCAGGATGCATGACGAGGTGCATGCACGCGGCGTCGACGATCCGCTCGTCGTAGGTGATGTCGATGTACTCGTGCGAGACCTTCCGGCAGCTGTCGAGGAAGAGCCCGTCGCTGAGCTTCATGATGTTCGCTTTGTGGATCGCCGTGACCCGCTTGCGGCCGTAGGTGCGCGCGAACTCGAACGCGAACTTCGCAATCCGCGTCGACGCGCGCTCGGTGATGATCTTGATGCTTTCCACGATCCCCGGGACGATTTCGTGCTCGAGCCCGGCGTAGAGATCCTCGGTGTTCTCACGGACGATGATCAAGTCAACGCCCTGGAACCGGCTCTCGATGCCGGGCAGGTTCTTGACCGGGCGCAGGTTCGAATAGAGGTCGAGCGCCTTGCGCAAGCCGACGTTGACGCTGGTGAAGCCCTCACCGATTGGCGTCGTCACCGGACCCTTCAAGGCGACCTTGTTCTTCTTCACCGAATCGAGCAGCTGCGCCGGCAGCGACTGGCCGAACCGCTTGTAGGCGATGACTCCGGCGTCCTGCCGTTCCCACTCGATCTCGAGCCCCGCGGCGACGAAGACGCGGACGACGGCGGCGGTGACTTCGGGTCCGATTCCGTCGCCGGGAATGAGCGTAATGGTGTGGCGCATTTGGGGGAGTTCGTTGTTGGTGGTTGGTGGTCCGCTTCAGGCCTCGGCGAGCGCTTCGGCCAGCAACGGCGCCACCTGCTCGAGGAGCGCGCGATCGTTGGCGCCGAACGCCGACGGCCGATCGCTGTCGATATCGATCTCGCCGAGCACCTCCGCGCCGTTCATGATCGGCACGACGATTTCCGATCTGGTCTCGATGCTGCACGCCAGGTAACGCGGATCCGCATTGACGTCGTCGACGATGATGGTCTCCTTCTGCGTGGCGGCGGCGCCGCAGATGCCGTTGCCGAGAGGAATGCGTGTGTGCGGTGAAGGCTTGCCGAGGAACGGCCCGAGTACCAGCTCCTCACCCTCGAGCAGATAGATGCCGACCCAGGTGTAGTGCGACCTCCCGTCCTTGAGCAGCCTGACGACCTGCTGCATGGCGGCGCTGCCATTTGGCGCGCTCGCGACGGCCGAACGAATCGCGGTCAAGAGTCCCTCGGGGTCGATGTCGGTCATTCTTCGATCTCCCAGAAGACGAGCATCAGTCCGCCGAGGAGCGGCACCAGTTGCAGCGCGGTGGACAGGCCATGCAGGCGGCCGAATCGCACGCGCCGCGCGTCGCCTTCGGGCAGACTGGACGGTGCGGCGCCGATCTGCCGCTGGAGGGCGTCGATGTCCCCGGCGACGACGATGCCGCCGTAGGCGGTGGCCGCGAGCATCACCGTGACGAGACCTGCCCGCCACGCGAATCGTCGCGGAGCCGGCCCGAGTATCCGGCGCAGGAGCAATGTGGCGAGCAACAGCCCTCCGACGCCATAGCTGACGAGGTGGAAGCGGCGCAGGATCTCACCGAAGATGGCCCCCGACAGAAGCCGCCCACCGCCGGGCTGAGAAGCGAGGACGTCGAAAATCGAAGGAGCGGCGACGGCGCCGAGCGCCAGCAGGCCGCCGACCCAGATCACCAGGGCCAGAAGGGCGACGAACCGCAGCACCAGCATCGACTCATTATAGTTGCTGCAATAATTGCCCATGATCGAGTGGCTCCCCTGGAGCGGCGAGGTGTTCTCGCGCGCGGCGCGCGACGGCAAGCCCGTGCTGCTTTCGATCACCGCGGCATGGTGCCGCGCGTGCCAGGAGATGGATCGCACCACGTTCCACGATCCTGAAGTGGCCGCGCTGATCGCGGCGCGCTTCGTCGCCGTGCGCGTCGACACGGATCGGCGTCCGGACATCAACGAGCGCTACAACCTCGGCGGCTGGCCGACCACTGCCTTCCTCACGCCCTCGGGGGAGATCATTGCCGGCGGAACGTACATCACCGCCGACCGCATGACCGGCGTGCTCAACAGGGTCGCGGCCGCCTTCAAGGTCCGCGTCATCGACGGAGCGGCCCCGAGCGCCATTGCCGCGTGTGCTCAGGCGTCCTCCAGTGAGCCCGGCGACGCGCAATTGATCGAATCCATCTTCGCGACGTTTGACGATGCACATGGCGGCTTCGGGACCGAGCCGAAATTTCCGCACGCGGCGCCGCTGCATCTCGCCCTGGCGCTCTTCCGGCAAACCGGCGAGGACCGGTGGCGCCGGATTGTCGAGGGCACCCTCGATGCCATGGCCGGGCGAGGACTGTGGGACGCGGAGCACGGCGGATTTTTCCGCTATGCGACCACGCGTGACTGGCAGCGGCCGCACGACGGGAAGCTGCTCGAAACCAATGCCGAACTGCTGCGCGTGTGCGCCGAGGCGGCACTCGTGTTCGACCGGCCCGTCGATCGCGATCGCTGCGCGGCGGTTGCTGCGTTCATCACGACCACGCTGCGCGCCGACACCGGCGGCTACCGCGGCAGCGACGCGGACCGCGTCATGTACATGGACGGCAACGCCAAGGCCGCCGGCGCCCTGGTTGGCGCCGCGACGGTGCTCGACGACAGCGAGCTCGCCAGGGAAGCGCTCGCCTCGTTCGAGCGCGTCATCCTGTTGTGCTACAAACCGGGCGCGGCACTGGCGCACTACTCCGATGGCGTGGCGCGGGTGCGCGGACTGCTCGCGGACCAGATCTACACGGCCGGCGCATTGCTCGATGCGCACGACGTCAGCGGCCTCGAGCCGTACGCGATGATGGCCGAGGAACTCGCGCGCGTTGCCGTGCGTGAACTCTGGGACGAGGCGGCGGGCGGATTCTTCGATCGCGCCGGGCACGAATCGGACATCGGGCTGTTGCGAACGCGGCGCAAACCGTTCGTCGTGAATGCCGAGGCGGCGGCAACGCTGGCGCGCCTGGAACGCACGAGTGGTGACGGCTGGTCACGTCAGTACGCGGACGGCGCGCTGGCCGCGGCCGCCCGCCAGCTGGCGGGTCAGGGCCCGCTGGCCGCGCACTACGTCCTCGCCGCCCGGCAGCTCTCCACCCGGTGATAAGCTGATTTCAGCCATGACGAAGTGCATCGACCCACTTGCGGCGCAGACGAGGGCTCAGGACGAGCGCAATGCCGTCCTGCTCTCGGGAACCACCTACAGCGGCACGCGCTTCGAGTCCAGGGTTCTGCCGTTCACCCTGGATCTCGAACGAACCGAGTTCGGCGCCGAGCACGACGTCACCCTCAGCGCGCTCGAGAAGGCCGCCGCCCGCACCGCGATCGAGGCGCTGGCCTCGCTGGCGCGGGTGAACGACATCGACCATCTTGGCGGCGGGCTCGAGCTGATCCCGGCACTGCTGATGACGCTCGCCGTCACCGACTACGAGCGCTCACAGTTCGCCATCGAGCACGGGCATACGAGCATCGGCTACTACGGAGCGCTCTCGGCTCTGGGTTTTCTCGATCGCGCGCGCGTGATTGAGACATTCCGCCGCGGCCTCGATATCGCCGGCCACGTGTCGTGGGTCCCCGGCGGCACCGAGCTGAGCTCCGGGCGCCTCGGCGTCATGTTCCCTGTCGCGGCAGGAACGGCACTGGGCCTCCGCGCGCACCATGGCCCGGCCGCCCACGTCATCTGCCACAGCGGCGACGCCGGCTGGATCTCCGGACAGGCCTTGAACGGCTTCAACGCCGCCGGCGTGCATCGCGCACCACTGACCTACGTGATGCACCGCAACGGCATCCAGCTGTCGGGGACGACCCGGCACATCATGAACCAGGATCCGCGCCGCATCATCGAGAGCTTCGGCATCACGATCCTCGAGATCCGATCGCTGCACGATCGACGCGATCTGTTCCGCGCCTACAAGGAAGCCTTCAGGAACGCCCAGAACGGCAAGCCCACCCTGATCTACCCGACCGGTTTCGGCAGCTCCGCCACCGACGCGCCGATCACGGTGGAGGAATTCGGGAAGCGCTACGACATTCTCGAGGACACCCGCCAGTTCGCCAAGGCGCACGAGGTGCCGCTCGATCGGCGCGTCTGGGTTCCCGGATCGCTCATGAGCTTTCGCGACGTCACCGCGATGCTCCAGTGCCTGTTCTATGTCAACGACCTGCCCGGCGGGGAGGCGCATCACGACGGCGGCATGAAGGGGCGCGACGCGCAGGCCGTCCTGGCGAAGCCAATGCTGACGATGACGCCGGAAGAGACAGCGGCGCTCGCGCGGCTGTCAGCACAGCCGCCGCGGGTGGTCGTGACACTGGCGCGGCCGCAAAAGGGCACCGCCAACCTCACGCTCACGGCCGATGATCTCAAGGCGGTCACACTGCCCGGTCCCGACAAGCCGGTCTCCCCGCGCGCCGGCTCCGAAGCCGCCTACCTGGCGATCGCCCGCAAGCACGCGGACAGGATGTTCGTCGTCTCCGCCGATCTCAATCCGTCCACTCGCCTGGAGAAGGCGGTCAAGCTCCTGCCCGCCGGTCATCACTTCGAGATGAGCATCGAAGAGCAGGCGGCGACCCTGATGGTGGACGGCCTCTCTCTCAGCGGCCGCACTCCGCAGTTGAACGTGTTCTCCACGTTTGCTGCGTTCCTCGAAGGGATCGCCCGCGAGGGCTTCGAGATGTGGCGCTATCACCGCAACCTGACGGGATTCAACGAAGGGCTCAACGTCCTGATCCACTTCGCGCACGTGGGCACCAATACCGGCCGCGATCATTTTTCAGGCTGGAGTCTCGACTGGATCAACCTGGGGCTCGGCTACATGCCGTACCTGAGGCACTTCTATACTCCGTGCGATGCGCGCTCCGCGTTCGTTGCCGTCCGCGATGCCGCCGCCGGCTATGGCGGCCACATCGTCGCCATCCCCCGCGACAACCTGCCGGTGCTGACCGCAGCGGACGGCACGACCCCGCTGTGGAATGCAGACGACGCCTGGGCGGCCGTGACGCCGGCGCGCGAGCGAAGCGGCGCGAAGATCGCGATCCTGACCGTGGGCGCACCGAGCTACCTGGCAATCGAGGCGAGCGACACGGCGGCGAAGGACGGAGTCCTCGCGGACGTGCATGTCGTTAATGGTTTCCCGATCGAAGAGTCTTTCCTGGAATCACTGTCCGGCCGCTACGAGCGCGTCATCACGCTCGAGGACGGACTCATCGGCACGACCGAAGCCGGGCTGCGCGGCTTTGCCGCCTTCATGGCCGGCAGGCTTGGCGGGTGCGGCGTCCGCACCGAGCACGTCGGCATCGTCGATCCGCGGATTGCGCCGTCGGAGACCTTCCAGGAAGTCTGGGCGCATTACGGAATCTCCGCCGAGGCGATTGCCGCGCGGCTCAAATAACCGCTTCGTCAGGCGCCCACCGCCCCGTTCACGCGTCAGGATCCGCCCTTGGCCGGGCCCTCTGACGTGGACAAATACAGCGAATTGAACAGCATGGGGAAGGTCGCATGGGTCTGCGCGCGGTGCTGCGGCCGCAGGCCGAAGAGCACGATCCGCCCCGGATTCGTTTCCATCGTGACGACCGCGGCGCGGCCCGCCATCAGTTCCTCGCCTTTCAGCCAGCCGGAGGCGATGACGCCGGTGTTCGGGTAGCGCGCCACCACCGAAAGCTTCTGAGACGAGAACCCCTCGGTCAGGCTGAAGAACGGACTGTTGTTGTAGAACCCCGTGGTCTCCGACGGCATGCCGTATCCCATCGGGTGCGCCGTATCGACCTCGATCTTGAGGATCGTTCCGGGCGCGAAATGCTGATCGCGACTCAGGCCGGACTTCAGATTCTTCAGCGGAACGCCGAAGCGATCGATCGCCAGGTCGGACGCCGCGCCAAGGGTCACGAGCGTGCCCCCCTGCCCGAGGAACTCGCGGAGCGCCGTCACGCCTTCTACACCGATGCCGCCGCGGTACTCCGGCCGCACCGTCTGCGCGCTGGTGCCGTTGAGGATCGCATTGGGATTCTGATCCGGGAAGATGATCGCGTCGTATTTGTCGCGGAGCTTGCCGCCGCGGACATCCGCATTGTGCAGCGTCGTCAGGTTGA
>JANPCT010000087.1:0-3725 GCA_031431095.1 Acidobacteriota bacterium
CCGTCGTACTTCTTCGAGGCCTCGCCCGAGCACGCGCTGATCAATCCCGACAACCTGCACATCCTCCTCGATCACGTGAAGTGCGCGGCGTTCGAGCTGCCATTCGGCGCCGACGAGCAGTTCGGCGCAGAGGGGCGCGTCGATGCGGTCAACCTTCAGGAGATTCTCGCCGTCCTCGGCGAAGAAGGCTTCGTGCACCTCGCCGACGGTCAGTGGAACTGGACCAACGAGTCGTATCCCGCCGACGCCGTCAGCCTGCGCTCGGTCTCGTCCGACAACTTCGTCGTCATCGACACCACGCGCGGCGAGCGCGTCATCGCCGAAACCGACTTCACCAGCGGTCCGACGATGCTGCACGAGAAGGCGATTTACATTATCGAAGGGCAGCTCTTCCAGGTCGAGAAGCTGGACTTCGATAACCGGAAGGCTTTCGTCCGCTCGGTCGACTGCGACTACTACACCGACGCGATCACGTACACCAAGGTGACGATCCTGGATACCTTCGATTCGACGATCGGGGATCAGCGACCGTCGCGTCCGGACGAAGGGGAAGCCGCGGAGATGCCGGCACCGCGAACGGGCGCCGGGAAATCGCACGGGGAGGTCCACGTCGTGTCGCGCGTCGTCGGTTTCAAGAAAATCAAGTTCTACACCAACGAGAACGTCGGTTCGGGGGAACTGGATCTCCCTGAGCAGCAGATGCACACCTCGTCGTACTGGCTGACGATTCCCTCGGCGGTGATGGGAGCGCTGCCGTATGGGGCCGACGACCGGCGTGACGGCGTCATCGGCCTGGCGTTCGCGATGCGGCACGTGGCGCAGTTGCTGCTGATGTGCGATCGGCACGACGTCGGCGTGTCGATCGACGGGGGCTCGCTCGAAAAGAAGACAAGGACGGGTGGAAGGGGAGGCGTCCCCGAGGCGCTCGCCCCCGAGCCGAATGTTTTCATCTACGACAATTATCCGGGGGGCATCGGCTTCAGCCGACCCTTGTTCGAGATGCATGCGCCGCTGTTGACGCGGACGCGTGAGCTCATCACGGGATGTCCGTGCGACTCCGGCTGCCCCTCGTGTGTCGGCCCCGAGGGCAATACCGGGCCGCATGCCAAGCTGGTCGCCGTCGGCATTCTCGAGCGCTTGTTGAGCGGATCAACGACGATCGCGCCGAACCAGGTGCCGTTTTGAGTCGCCCGCGGTGCGAACGAGCGCTGCGAGTGAGCCACGGGCACGGAGCGGGGCTTGGCGCCCCCGCGAGTGCCCGTGCAGGGGGGGCCGGCGGGGCGAGCCCCACGGAATATAAATGGACCTGACCTCCAGACTGAGATCCATCGTCCGTCCCGCAGGCTCGCCGCTGCGCGAACTCACTTATGAGCCCGACATCGGACGGTACGAGGCCACGATCGACATCAACCGCGTGGCCGGCGTGCTCGGCGGCCAGGTCGTCGAGAACCGGTTCGGGCGTGCACTGATCGTCGATCGGCGCTACGAACCGGAACGCTTCCATGGCGTGCGTCGGGTCGGCGATTGCGAGGTCCTCGATGGCGCGACACTGAAGCTGCTCGACCCGACGTTGCGCCCGCCGGATGGAGAAGGATCGCGGACGCTGTTCGTCGATCTCGAAACGACCGGTCTGAGTGGTGGCGCCGGAACGGTGGCGTTTCTCGTCGGCTGCGGCTGGTTCGACATGGGCGCGTTCCAGGTCCGGCAGTTTCTCCTGACCAGTTATGCGAGCGAGCGCGCGCTGCTCTGCGCGGTCGCCGAATGCTTCGGCGCGACGTCGCTCCTCGTCACCTATAACGGCAAGACGTTCGACGTGCCGGTGATGGAGACCCGCTGGCTGTTTCACCGCATGCCGCTGCCGCTCGAGTCCGTGCGGCATTTCGACATGCTGCACCCCGCGCGCCGTTTGTGGCGCACGCGAGAGGGGACGACGGGTGACGGCGGCGAGGGGGGATGCCGTCTCGGGACGCTGGAGCGGGTGCTCTGCGGCGTCACCCGCGTCGGCGATATTCCGGGCATGGATATCCCGGCCCGCTACTTCCGCTTCCTGCGCAGCGGCGATGCACTGCCGCTCGAGCCTGTGCTCGAGCACAACCGTCTGGATTTGATCTCGCTCGCGGCGGTGTGCGCGCACGCGGTGCAGCTGGTCGAGGAGGGGACGCCGCGGTGCCGTGATGCCGCGGAGGCGCTGTCGCTTGGCAAGGTTTACGAGCGGGCGGGCCGTTTCGACCACGCTATCGCGGCATTCGAACGGGCTGCGGGTGACCCGTCAGCGCATCTGGACATCGTACTGGAAGCGATCTACCGGCTCGGGCTGCGGCTGCGCCGCGATCGCCGGTATTACGAGGCGGCGGACTGCTGGCGGCGCCTGCTCGAGATCAAGCAGGGACGTCTCGGCCGGCGCAGTACGCTGCTGGCGCCGCTGCGCCAGTTCGCGGTCGAGGCGCTCGCGATACACCACGAGCATCGCGAACGCGACTACGAAGGCGCCAGGGAGCTCACGCTGCAGTTGCTCGACGAGAGAACGGATCGCGACGCTGGGCGAAAGGCAGATGCGACGAAGACGCGCCTCGCCCGACTGGAGAAAAAGATCGCCCGAAAAAATGACAGCCACCTGTTCGCCTAGGTGGCTGTCGATCGCGGCGCGGTCGCGGCAGCGGCGCATGTGCGGGTCGAAGCGCGACGGGCCGCGCTACTTGGCAGCGGCTGCGGTCTTCTTCGGCGCCTTGGCTTCTTTCGCAGTCTTGGCGGCCGCCTTGCGCGCATCCGACGTCTGCACGCCGAAACGCTTGGTGAAGCGCTCCACGCGGCCTTCCGTGTCGATCAGTTTCTGCCGGCCCGTGAAGAACGGGTGACAGTTGTTACAGATTTCGAGGTGCAGCTCCGGCTTGGTCGAACGAGTCGGCCAGGTCGCGCCGCATGCGCAGCGCGCCTCGATATCGTGGTACTTCGGGTGAATCCCTTCCTTCACGGTCTGCTCCTTCGGGTCGTAGGCAAAAGGTCAGTATACCAGAAGCAGGCAGACAGTTGACGAGTAAATACTATAAACCGAGGCGATTGAGTTAGTTACAGCTCTTTAACCCTTACCTGAAGCCGCCAGGCAGTCAACGGCACGGGTCCAGATCCCGGTCGTGACCGTGAGACGCCTCGTCAACCCGAGCCCTGTCTACGGTATGTCGATCCAACGATCCCAGCGATGACGCCTCAGCTCGTCCATGAGCGGGGCCGGCAGGGCGACCCCGTCACTCGCCGACAAGTTCTGCTCGACGTGGCGCAGCTTCCGCATCCCCGGGATGACCGCGCTGACGGCCGGGTGCTGGAGAATATGGCGCAGCGCCAGTTCAGGCATCGACATGGTGCTCGGCACAACGGCGCGGAGTCGATCGACGCGCTCGAGCGTGTTCTTCAGGTTCTCGGGTTGAAAGTAGATGTTGCGGAAGTCGCCTGCGGGCCAGGTAGTGGACGGTGTCAGCGTACCGGTAAGGCTGCCCTCGTCGAACGGGACGCGCGCGATCACGGCGATGTTGCGGCGCTGGCACTCGACGAACAACTCGTCTTCGGGAGCCTGGTCGAAGATGTTGTAGACGACCTGCACGCAGTCAATCAGATCCGTTCCGAGCGCCTTCAACACATTGGTCGGCTGCCATCGATTGATGCTGATACCGATCGCGCTGACGAGACCGTCCTCCTTGAGGGCGGCCACGGCGCGCTGCCAGGACATGTCG
>JANPCT010000088.1:0-2489 GCA_031431095.1 Acidobacteriota bacterium
CCAGGTCGCCCAGAAGTTGAGCAGCACCACCTTGCCCTTGTAGTCGGCCATCTTCACCGGCACGTTGTGCTGGTCCTTCAGGACGAAGTCGAATTTGGCCGTGCCCTGCGCGTCGCACGAAGACGCAGCCGCAGGCGCGGCGCCTGCCGCGGACTTCGGGGTCAGGCCTCGTCCAGCGGAGCGGCCGCGCAGCAATGGCAGCGTCAAGAGGCCGAGCGAGAGGGCCGCGGCGCCGGCGATGATCCAGCGGGATTTCATGATCTCGTCAGCGCGGTGTGCCATGCAGTGGCGGCGAGGGTCACTTGACGTGGGCCTTGAGATAGTCGACGAGCAGCGGCAGATCCTGCGGATGCCCTTCGGCGACGACCGCGTAGGTGCGGTTGTTTGCGCACCAGATCACCGCTTCGTGCCGCAGCCGGTCGACAACGCGATCGCCGCCGGTGTTCTCCGGCAGGACGTACAGCGACAACGGCTTGCCGCGCCACCTATACATCATGTGCGCAGCGCGCCCGTCTGTCGTGAAGCAGCGGCGCACATCGACCAGCGTCAACTGCTGCGCCGGAGCGCTGTCGGGAACGAGAATCGGCCAGCCCTGGTCGCGGCGCCAGTCGTTCGCCGCGATCGAGGGATCCGCGTGCGACGCCGTGATCGAACCCACCTTGAAGCACTTGACGTGATCGACGGCAAGGCTCGCCGCCAGAGCCTCGACCCGATCGTTGAGACCGAAGGCGATGACGCCGGCGATGGCGAGCACCAGCGTCGCGGCAAGCGACAGTGGCGCCCACCGCCGCAGCACGGCGCCGGCCCGCGCCGGGCGCGAGGCGGGGACGATCGTGGCGGCGCCCAGCGCCGCGCAGCGCGCCCGGAGCGCCGGCGGCGCGGCGCCCCGCAGTTCATGCTTGTGCTCATGGACGACGTCGCGCGCGGCGCGCTCGGTGTCCGCGTGCTGATGGCAGGGCGGACAGCCGGCGAGGTGCGCCTCAACGGCTCGACGCGTGTCCACCGCCTGCTCGCCATCCACGTAGGGGGTGAGCTGCTCGTCGAGGTCGCGACAGGTCTTGATCTCGTCAGCCATGCTTTCTCATCAGCTCCGCCCTGCTTCCCGCCGACGCGGCTCGCCGCGCCTGCAACCCCACCGACAGCGCGCGCCGGCCGCGCGAAATCCGCGACATCACCGTGCCGATCGGGACGTCGAGCACCTGCGCCATCTCGGCGTAGGACAACTCCTCGACGTCGCGCAACCAGACCGCCTGCCGGAACGCGTCGGGGAGCGCGTCGAGCGCTCCCTGCAAATCGACGTCGAGCGTCGCGCGCGACAAAATCTGTTCGGGCGATTGCGCGCCCGGTCCCGCGCTGACCGCCTGCTCGACCGCCTCGCTGTCGACGTCCACCGGATTCCGGCCGTCGTGACGGCGCACATTGCGAAACGTGTTGTGGAGGATCGTGAACAGCCACGCCTTGAGGTTCGTGCCGGCCTCGAACTGATGGGCCGAACGAAACGCCTTCAAATACGTGTCCTGCACGAGATCCTCCGCATCCGCCGCGCGACGGGTCAGTCGCAGGGCGGTCCCATAGAGGCTGTCGATATGGGCGAGCGCGGCCTGCGCAAACTCGGTGTCAGGCCCGCCCGCGGAGGCGGCGCCCGGCGAACGGCCGGAAGAACGGCGGAATGCCATGCCAGGATATCCGCGAGCGCGCCCATCAGGAAGAACACCGGCGCGGTGCGGATTTATTCCGTCCATTGTATCGCGGGGAGGACATCCTGCGCTCCCCCTTGGGGACAGTGAGGGGCGGCAGGCGGGAACCAACCCTCGAAACGGAGCCGCGGCGCGGGCACGTGCCTTGCTGCGGCGCGTGATGACGTCCCCGGGTGCGCCCGTCCCGCCGGTCGGCCCAGCGGGATCAAGGGGACCTCCGCGTTGCGGCACACGTCCTAGTCACAGTAACATCGGCACCACCCGAGGTGTACAGCATGCGTTCGAGCAGCAGGCGCGGATTACGAGCGCCGTCCGGCATCGCCCTCTTCTTGTTGGTCTTCCTCGCCGGCACGATTGCCGCCAGCGCGCAGACGCCGTTCGTACCGTACTTCAACAAGAACCGCATCAAGTTCGACCACTTCAAGTGGCACACCTACACCACGGATCACTTCGAGATCTACTACTACCCCGAGATCGAACAGCATCTCGAGCGTGTCGCCAGCTACGCGGAGAGCGCCTACCAGACGGTCAGCGCCGACCTGAAGCACGACCTCGCGTTCAAGGTTCCGCTCATCCTCTATAAAACGGCCAGCGAGTTCCAGCAGCAGAACATCGAGCCGGGCGAACTGCCGGAAGGCGTGCTCGCCTTCGCCGAGCCGTACCGCGACCGCATGGTGCTGCCGATCGACGAGCCCTCCGACGCGCTCTACCGGCTCATCACGCACGAGCTGACCCACATCTTCGAGTTCGACATCATCCCGCGCACGCTGCTGCGCCGCGGCCTGCCCCTCT
>JANPCT010000089.1:0-3234 GCA_031431095.1 Acidobacteriota bacterium
CCCACCGGGCGATCGCGACGGTCGCCACGGCGTTGCCGATGAGATTGGTGATGGCCCGGGCCTCGGACATGAACCGGTCCACGCCGACCAGGAGCGCAAGCGCGGCCGGGGGGATCGCCGGGATCGTCGAGATCGTCGCCGCCAGCGTGATGAAGCCGCTGCCGGTCACGCCCGCCGCACCTTTCGAGGTCAGCATGAGGATCGCCAGCATGGAGATCTGCTGACGCGCCGTGAGGTGGACCCCGCTCGCCTGCGCCACGAACACCGCGGCCATTGTCATGTAAATCGCGGTGCCATCGAGGTTGAACGAGTAGCCCGCGGGGACGACGAGCCCGACGACCGGCTTGCTGCATCCGAGGCGCTCCATTTTCGCCATCAGGCGCGGCAGCGCGGACTCCGACGACGAGGTGCCGAGCACGATGAGGATCTCTTCCCCGATGTAGCGGAGAAACTTCGCGAGGCCGAGGCCGGCCAGCCGCAGGATCGTGCCGAGGACGATGAGGATGAACAGCAGTGACGTGATGTAGACGCCGGCCATCAACTGTCCGAGCGACAAGAGGCTGCCGATGCCGTAGCGCCCGACGGTGAACGCCATGGCGCCGAACGCGCCGATCGGCGCGAGGCGCATGATGATCCCCACGATACCGAACAGCGCTTGCGATAGCTGGTCGAGGACGCGGACCAGTCCCTCCACCCGCGGACCAAGGCTGAGGAGCGCGATGCCCGTCAACGTGGCGACCAGCAGGACCTGCAGGATGTCGCCCCGCGCAAAGGCGTCGGCCATCGTCGTGGGGATGATGTTGAGGAGAAACGCCACGGTGTCGTGCGCCTGTGCCGATTGGGCGCCGTACGCGGCGGCCGCCTGGATGTCGGCGGGCGTGGCGGTCACGTGAATGCCGACGCCGGGCTGCAGCACGTTGACCACGACCAGGCCGATCACGAGCGCCAGGGTCGAGACCACCTCGAAGTAGATGAATGCGCGAAGGCCGATGCGGCCCACGTCCTTCATCGCCCCCATGTTCGCGATGCCGACGGCGATCGTGGTGAAGATGATCGGGGCGATCAGCATCCGGATCAGCTTGATGAAGCCGTCGCCGAGCGGCCGCATCGCCGCCCCCTTCTCCGGCCAGATCACGCCAACCAGGACGCCGAGCGCGATGGCCGTCAGGACCTGGACGTAGAGGCTCTTATAGAGCGGTTGCCGTTGCATGGTCGGAGAGTGGCGCTCAGTATAGATGCTGGGTGCCACGGCGGTGTCTCAAGTTGTCGCAGCACGATACGCCGTTGCGCGTCGTGCCGGACGTAATCCTGAGGTGCACCCGCGGCGCGGGCTCGGGAGACGAGCGGACGAGGAAACGCGAGTAAGATGGCCGCCTGCGCTCAACCTTTCAACCTGAGTGAGGTACAGACATGCCCTCTCGTCTTGGCCACATCCCCGTCGTTCTTGTTGTCGCCACGCTCGCTATCACTGGCCTCTCGCCGGTCCAACCAGGGCTCCAGGCTCAAGCAACGCTCGAACCGGTGGTTGGTGGCCTCGTCAATCCCCGAGGGTTGAATTTCGGGCCAGACGGTGCGCTCTACGTCGCCGAGGCCGGGAGCGGTGGGGGCGGGCCGTGCTACACCAGTGGCTCTGGCCAGAATGTCTGCTTCGGTGCGACCGGCGCCGTTACGAAGATCACCCTCGGTGATTACCCGACCAAGACCCGCATCATCGATGGTCTGCCTTCCGCCGCGCCCAGTAACGCTGCAGGCGCAACCGGACCGCACGACGTCGAGTTTCAGGGACTGGGCAACGGATTCGTGACGATCGGCCTTGGCACCGATCCTGTGAACCGAACCGCGCAGGGCGCGTTTCCGGCCTTCGCCAGCGTCGGCATGGAATTCGGACGGCTCGTGCGCTTCCAGCCGAACGGCAAGTGGGCGTTCAGGGAGGATCTCGCAGGGTTCGAGGCCAGCGCGAATCCGGACGGCAATGCGCCCGATTCGAACCCGTACGGATTGCTTGCGCTGCCCGGCCGGCAGATCTTCACCGATGCCGGCGGTAACACGCTGAACGCGGTTGCCGCCAACGGCAGGATCTCCAATCTCGCCGTGTTTCCCAATCGCAGGGTGCCATTCGGGCCGCCCGGAGGCACCGTCAACATGCAATCCGTCCCGACGTCGGTCGCTCTCGGTCCGGACGGAGCGCTCTATGTCGGCCAGTTGACTGGCTTCCCGTTCCCGCTTGGTGGCGCGAACGTGTACCGCGTGCCCGCCGACGGCGGTACCCCCGAGGTCGTCGCAAGCGGTTTCACGAAGATCATCGACCTTGCCTTTGGCCCGGATGGGTCGCTGTACGTCCTCCAGGTCAGCGCCGCAGGCGGACCACCGCCGCAGGGTGGGACCGGCTCACTTATCCGAGTGGCGCCAAACGGAACGAAGACGACTGTCGTGGCTCCAGGCGCCGGTCTGGTCGCGCCAGGCGGCGTCGCCATTTCCAACGACGGATCGATTTACGTCACGAATTTCTCGGTGCAGCCAGGCGGCGTCGGAGCGGTCGTGAAGGTCCTTCAGTAACGCCGGGGCGGATCCAGGGGATTCAATCACATCAGCGCGGCCTGCCGCCGGATCAGACCCCTGGCTCGGCAGGTGAGTCGATCGCGTTCAAACCCTGGTGAACCCTTCTCAGGCTTCGGGCTCGGCCAGAAAGTCCTGGAGGTTCGTCTTCCCGTAGCGGCTCTGCGGCACGATCTGCCGGATGCGCCGCGCGACCAGGGCCATCAGCCGCCTGACTGCCGGTGTCTTCTCCTCGGGATCGGTGGCGGGCAGCAGACGCACGGTGACCGCCTGATCTTTCTGCGAGAGCTGGACGAAGAAGGTTTGTGATCGGGGTTTGTCGATGACGACGGCCTCGAGCAGCGCGATCGTCCCACGCCGGTTGAGGAATACGTCACTGATCCGCAGAATCAGGTCACCGTCCGCCACAACGAATGGATCGAGCGCGGCAAACACCACTTCGAGCGGACCGGCCTGTTCAACGACGACGTGCGGCATGGGTTTGTTGCTCCTGACCACCAGTGTATCGTCTGCACCGCATCACCCTCGTCGCGACCTCGACCTCAGGCAACCGAGAAGATGAGGGCCGAACAGGTCTTGCGGCCGGTGCGGCGGTAGCTGTGCGGCACCGATGCGTCGAAGTACATCGCGTCGCCGCTCTCGAGCATGTGTTCGGTGGCTTCGACCGTCACGCCAAGC
>JANPCT010000090.1:0-4901 GCA_031431095.1 Acidobacteriota bacterium
AGTACGAGGGGTTCATGATCTGGAACCGGATGACCGGTCCCTACTGGCCGATCTACTGGACCCTGGTCCTCTGCAACATCGTGATGCCGCAGTTCCTGTGGATTCGCCGCGTCCGCACCAGCGCGCTCGGCCTGTTCGCGATCGCGATGGTGGTCAACGTCGGCATGTGGCTCGAGCGATTCGTCATCGTCGTCACCAGCCTGCACCGTGACTTCCTGCCCTCGTCGTGGGGGATGTATTACCCGACGATCTGGGACTGGATGACGTTCATCGGCACCATCGGCATGTTCCTGGTGCTGTTCTTCTTGTTCATCCGGTTCCTGCCGATGATTTCCATCTTCGAGATGCGGACGATGGCGCCTGAAGCGAAGATCAAGCATTCGGAGGGGCACTGATGGCCACCGCGATGCTCCCGGATGCGATCTACGGTCTGATGGCGGAGTTCGACGATCCGACGTCGCTCGTCGACGCCGCCAGGCGCACCTATGCGGCAGGGTACCGGAAAATCGACACGTTCTCGCCGTATCCAATCGAGGAGGCGTGGGAAGCGATCGGGCAGCA
The DNA here is from genome assembly GCA_031431095.1 of Acidobacteriota bacterium. GTDB lineage: Bacteria > Acidobacteriota > Vicinamibacteria > Vicinamibacterales > 2-12-FULL-66-21 > JAICSD01. Next base: position 562 of record JANPCT010000090.1, read on the forward strand.
CGATCGCCGGTTGTCGCTCATCGTGCTCGGCGGCGGGATCATCGGGCTCCTCGCGGGCCTTGGGCTGCAGGAGTGGGTGCATCAGATCGCCTACCCGATGAATATCGCCGGCAAGCCGCTCAACAGCTGGCCGCAGTTCGTGCCCGTCATCTTCGAATTGACCATCCTGTTCGCGGCGCTGTCTGGCGTCATCGGGATGCTCCTGCTGAACGGGCTGCCCATGCCGTATCACCCGGTGTTCAACGTGGCGCGCTTCGAACGGGCGAGCCGCGACAAGTTCTTCCTGCTGGTCGAATCGGCGGATCCAAAGTTCGATCGCATGCAGACGCTCGATTTTCTGAAGGGGCTCAACGCCAGCGAGGTGAGTGAAGTTGAACCCTAAGCCCCCAGCGATGGGCCGGAAGCCGCTCGCGGTCGCGACGCTCTGCCTGCTTGCGGTGACGGCGTGCCGCCAGGACATGCACAATCAGCCCAAAGCGTACCCGCTGCGGGAGAGTATGTTCTTCAAGGACAGCTCCAGCGCGCGGCCGATCGTCGAGGGCACCATTCCGCGCGGCGCGCTGCGCGACGATGCCGCGTTCTTCACGGGAAAGATCGCGGGCGCGGATGTCGACGCGCTGCCGTTCGCGCTGACCGCCGAGGTGCTCGATCGCGGCGAGCAGCGCTTCAACATCTATTGCACGCCGTGCCACGGCCTCTCGGGCGAAGGTAACGGCATGATCGTGCGGCGCGGCTACAAGCAGCCGCCGTCGTACCACAGCGACCGGCTGCGTCAGGCGCCGCTCGGCCACTACTACGACGTGATGACCAACGGATTCGGCGCGATGTCGGACTATCGCGCGCAGATTGCGCCGCGCGATCGCTGGGCCATCGCCGCCTACGTCCGTGCCCTGCAACTGAGCCAGCATGCGCCGGCCGCGGAGTTCCCCGCGGACGAGCGGCAGAAGCTTTCGCAGCCGGGGGCCGCCGCCGCGCCGGGCGAGCACAAGCGCTAATGAACACACACGCTCTGACGACCATCGATACCGCCGGCATCGACCGCCTGCAGCAGCGGGGGCTCATGGTGGCGGTCGCCGGTCTCGTGGTCGGTGGCATCGGCGTGGCGCTGCAGCCGGACCAGTTCATGCCATCGTGGCTGATCGGATTTCTGTTCTGCACCGGCCTGTCGCTCGGCTGCCTGGCGCTGCTGATGCTCCAGCACATGACCGGCGGCCAGTGGGGCCTGGTGACGCGCCGTATTTTCGAAGCCGGCACGAAAGTGCTGCCGCTCTCCATCCTGCTGTTCGTTCCGATCGCGATCTTCGCGCCGTCGCTGTATCTGTGGGCCCGGCCCGAAGCCGTCCGCACCGACGAGATCCTGCGCATGAAGGCGCCGTACCTGAACCTCACCTTCTTCCTCATCCGCGCCGCGGTGTATTTCGCGGTCTGGCTGTTCTGCGCGATGCTGCTGAACAAGTGGTCGGCGGCACAGGATCGCGGCGAGGTGGCACTCACCGAGGCCGACACGCGCCGCTTCCGCGTCGTCAGCGCGCCGGGTCTGATCGCGTACGTGGTGCTGATGAGCCTCGCCGCCGTCGACTGGGTGATGTCGATCGAGCCGCACTGGTACTCGACGATTTTCGGTTTCATCATCGTCGTCGGGCAGACGCTGTCGGCGCTGGCGTTTGGCGTCGCCGTGCTGACGATCGTTTCGCCGCGCGAGCCGATGAACCGCGTGCTGCGCGCGTCCAATTTCCACGATCTCGGCAAGCTGATGCTGGCGCTGGTGATGCTGTGGGCGTACTTCTCGTTCTCCCAGTTCCTCATCATCTGGGCCGGCAATCTGCCGGAAGAGATCCCGTACTATCTGGTGCGGCTCCAGGGCGGGTGGAAGTACTTGAGCCTGGCGCTCGCCGCCGGCCACTTCATCCTGCCGTTCTGCCTGCTGCTGTCGGCGGACCTGAAGAAGCGTCCGAAGGTGCTGGCGCGGGTCGCGTGGTTCATCATCGCGATGCGGCTGTACGACAATATCTGGATGGTGGCGCGTCCGTTCCAGCACGAGGGGGCGCTGCCCATCAGCCTGGCCAATATCGGGATTCCCCTCGCGCTCGCAGGCGCGTGGGTGATCGTGTTCGCCATGCAGCTGCGCAAGATGCCGCTGGTGCCGATCAACGACCCGTACTTCAAGCACATGCTCGCGAACCCGCACCAGGGGGGGCACTGACATGTCGGCGCATCACCCGCACGGCAACCTCGAGAACCCGGACACCGATCACGAGCACAGCGACATCAACGTCCGCGCCATCATCTGGTTCGTGGTCGTGCTGTTCGCCATCGTCGCGGTGATCGACGTCGGCATGTACGGGATGTTCCGCGTCCTCAACCACTACGAATCGACGAACGAGCCGTATGTGTCGCCGGTGGCCATTCCGGCAGGACAACCGCTCGGCCCTCCTGGTCTGCAGACGACACCGTGGACCGACCTGAAGCGCTTCCGCACCGAGCAGCTGGCGCACCTGCATGGCTACGGATGGATCGACGAGCATGGCGGCGTGGCCAGGATCCCGATCGACAAGGCGAAGGCGCTGTTGTTGAAGCAGGGCATCCCTGTGCGTCCGGAGCTCGCCGATGCGCTCGAAGGCACGCACGTCGCATCGAGCGGCGACTCCAACGGCGGCCGGACGATCCCGGCCGGTGGGGCGGACCGATCGAGCGCCGCGGGCGCTGCTCCGCCGGCGCCGGTCGCGCCGGCGCCGGCCAAACCAGGCGGTGGACAGTGAACGGGCTTTGGGCTTTGGGCTTTAGGCTTTGGGAAGGCAACGGGGCCCGATCGGCGGAGCTGCAGCCAAAGAGCCTGAAGGCCCTAAAGCCAGGAGCCCGAATCCTAAAGCCTGTTTCGTCTTGCGCGTTCGCGGCGATCCTGTGTGTCTTTGCCGCGCGGCCGGCGCAGGCGCAGTATGCGGAAGGCCCGAAGCGAGCCGAACCGGTCAGTGCCCGGAACGGCATTCTCGGGCGCGTCGGCATCGATCAGAAGATCGGCCAGCAGCTGCCGCTCGACCTTGTTTTCAAGGACGAAGACGGCCGGGACGTGAAGCTCGGCCAGTATTTCGGCCCGCGCCCGGTCGTCCTCGCGCTGGCGTACTACGACTGCCCCATGCTCTGCACCCAGGTTCTCAACGGGATGACGGGCGCGCTGAAGACGCTGTCGTTCGATGCCGGCAGGGATTTCGACGTCGTCGTCGTCAGCATCGACCCGAAAGACAACTTCCGCCTGGCCGCAGACAAGAAGTTGACCTACTTGCAGCACTACGGCCGGCCCGCCACTGCCGACGGGTGGCATTTCCTGACGGGTTCGGAGACTTCGATCAAGCCGCTGGCCGAAGCGATCGGCTTCCGCTACGCCTACGACGCCAACCTCCGGCAGTACGCGCATGGCGCGGCGATTTACGTGGCGACGCCGAAGGGCCAGATCGCGCGGTATCTGCTCGGGATTGATTTCGCGCCGCGCGATCTTCGCCTGGCGCTCGTCGAGGCGTCGAACAACCAGCTCGGCTCGATTGCCGACAAGGTCCTGCTGCTCTGCTATCACTACGATCCGGCCTCCGGCAAGTACGGCGCGGCGACGCTCAACGCGGTCCGCATCGGATTTGTCGGGACGGTCACCGGATTCCTGGCGTTCCTGTTTGTCAGCTTGCGCGGCGAGCGGCGGAATGCCGCGATGGCAACCAAGGCGGCGCGGCTGGCCAACCGTAACTAAACGATGTTCACGAACTTTCCGCTCTTTCCGCAGCAGGCGTCCGAACAGGCCGCGCCCGTGGACGCGCTGTACTTCTTCCTGGTCGCCGTCACCGGCTTCTTCGCGGTGCTCATCGCCGTCCTGGTGGTGGTGTTCGCGATCAAGTACCGGCGGACGCATGAGGACCAGGTGGGAACCGCCATCCACGGCTCGCTCGCGCTCGAGCTGCTATGGACGTTCATTCCGCTCGGCATCACGATGGTGATGTTCCTGTGGGGCGCGCAGGTCTTTTTTCACATGACCCGGGCGCCGCGCAACTCGATGGAGATCTTCGTCGTCGTCAAGCTTTGGATGTGGTTGGCCCAGCACATCGACGGTGCCCGCCTGATCAACCCCCTGCAGGTGCCGATCGGCCGCCCCGTGAAGCTGATCATGGGATCCGAGGACGTCCTTCACAGCTTCTTCATCCCCGATTTCCGCGTCAAGGCGGACGTCGTGCCGGGCCGCTACAACACGATGTGGTTCACCGCCATCAAGCCTGGTAAGTACCACATCTTCTGCTCTCAGTACTGCGGCACCAAGCACTCCGGGATGATCGGCTGGGTGACGGCGATGACTCCAGCCG
>JANPCT010000091.1:0-3366 GCA_031431095.1 Acidobacteriota bacterium
GGGCGTCTGCCTGGCCCTGGTCGCCTTCGTGACCACGACCCATCCGCTCGGCGTCGGCCGCTCTGGCACCTCGGTCTCGACCGGCGCCTGGTCCTGATCTCCGTTGCCGCTCATGCCCTCTGTGTCCATAAGCCTGTGCTCCTTTATGGCTCCGTAGGCACCACCGCGGTCGCCGCGCAGCTGGTCCGACGCGTAAGCCCTCCACTACCGATCGCTGAATGTCGGCTACACACCGTCACTTCCTCTGCCCGATGGCGAATTGATCGCCGGTGCGGACGACCTTGTTGCCGTCGAACACCACTTCGACGACTTTCTCACTCTGCACCATCCGATGCTGCTCGTCGGTCAGCGTGCCGATGATTTTCTTCGTCCTGGCCTCGATGATCTCACCTGTGGAGGGCCAGACGTGTTTCCCGTCCAGGCTCCAGGCGATCCAGCCGGGCTGATCGCGAACCTTGATGGTGGCGATCTTCCGGGGCGTCGCCGCCGTCACATCGAACACGTGGATGGCGCTGTTGTGCCCGTCCGATAGCCACAACTCCTTCTCGTCTGGCGAAAGCGCGATGCCGTGGCTCGGGCAGCCGTGGCGCTTCACCTCGCCTTTCTCATAGCCCTGCACCTCGACGTGCTGCAGCACTTTGCCGGTCTTCAGATCGCCGACTTCGAATCCGAGCAGGTCGTTGACGTTCACATAGACGCGCGTCTGCGATCCGTTGATGGTGAATGGACGAATGACGCTCGCGAACGGACCGATTTCCCCGACCAGCGTGTGCGTCGACGGATCCGCAACCTTCAGCATCGTCGACCTCAGGCCCGCAAGGTAGACACGCGTCCCGTCAGGTCCGAAGATCGTATTGTGCGCACCGGAGTTAGTCGTGACGGCAGCTTTGATCTCGCCACTGATGCCATCGACGACGTTCCACTGCGGTCCTTCGAGCGTCGGTACGTAGAGCGTCTTCCCGTCAGGGGAAACCGCGAGGCGATCAGCGCCGCCCGGCATCTCCTTGTCCCACAACTTGCGGTCGGTGGTGAGGTCGAACGCCATCAGGCGCCGGATGGTCGTGATGTACAGCCGTCCGGTGGCCGCGCTGGCCGCGATGCCTTTGACGTTCTCAGGCTCCTGCCCGTCCGACAGCACCTGCGACGGGATGCGCCGCAGGAACTTGTAGCCGGCGTCGATGTCGTAGACGAGCACGCCGACACCGCCGTACTCGACGTAGTTCCGGATACCCGGCTCGGCGACGTAGAGAAACCGGTGCGGCGTTGCGCTTCGCGTGGCCGCCGGAGTGCCGGCCGCGATCATCACGAGGAGGACGATGACGATTCGCACGGTGGGCTGCATGGGGACAGACTCTACCTCAGTTGCGGATGCCGGCCGCCGGCATCAACGCGTGACCGGCCACAAGACGCGGTCCGTCTTCGACCGCTACGACATCGTGAACGCCGACGACCTCCGCGAGGCTCTGAGGAAGCTCGCTCACCAGCCCACAAGGACAATTTCGGGGACAGCGGAGCCGCAGGCGAGAGTTCGCAAGATTTCGGCGGCCCCGAAGTTGCGGGTTTCCTGACGAAAACTAACGAAGAGTGCCGGAGGTCGGAATCGAACCGACACGTCCTTGCGGACACGGGATTTTGAGTCCCGCGCGTCTGCCAGTTTCACCACTCCGGCCCGGAGACGGTGCCAACACCCCATTGTAGCGCCCCGTCCTCACCCCGTCACTAGCGTAACCGCCACCTGCCAGACAGGTTACGATCGCCGGGTTGTTCGTCGCGCTCCGCCATCGCAACTTCCGGCTGCTCTGGATCGGCCTGCTCATCTCGTTCTCCGGCAGCCTGATGCAGTCCGCCGCCATCCTCTGGCACGTCTCCCTGCTCGTTCCCGACGACCGCCGCGCGCTCGCGCTCGGGTTGGTCGGGCTCGTGCGCGTCGTGCCGGTCGTCGTCTTTTCGCTGCTCAGCGGCGTCGCCGCCGACGTCTACGATCGGCGCAAGCTGATGCTGGTAACCCAGAGCCTCGCGGCGGCGTTGGCCGCCGCACTGGCGATCCTGACCTGGCGCGGTCTGCACGCCGCATGGCCGGTCTACGCCATCGCCGCGGCGAGTTCGGCCGTCGGCGCCTTCGATCTGCCCGCGCGCCAGTCGCTCATTCCGAACCTCGTGCCGCGCGAACATCTCGCCAATGCCCTGACGCTGAATACGATCATGTTCCAGGTGGCCGCGGTCGCCGGTCCGGCGCTGGGAGGGATCGCCATCGCGCAGTTCGGCGTCGCCTCCGCCTACGCCTTCAACGCCGTCTCCTTTCTCGTCGTCATCGCCGCACTCCTGATGATGCGCGGCGTCGGCGGCCGCCTCGCCGGCACGACGGGACAGAAAACCGAATTCACGCTGCACGCGGCGATGGAAGGGCTGCGCTTCGTCTTTCGCGCGCCGCTCATCCGCTCGACGATGGTGCTGGATTTCTTCGCGACCTTCTTCTCGTCGGCCACCGCGCTGCTGCCGCTCTACGCGCAGGACATCCTTCGTATCGGCGCCAACGGCTACGGCTGGCTCTACGCCGCGCCCGCCGCGGGGGCCATCCTGACGAGCGCGGTGATGGTCAGGGGGGTGGATTCGATCGAACGTCGCGGCCGCGTGCTCGTCGCCGCGGTCGCCGGCTACGGCCTCGCCACCGTGGCGTTCGGCCTGTCGACGAACTTCTGGCTCTCCTTCACCTGCCTCGCCCTGACCGGCGCCACCGACACGGTCAGCATGGTGTTCAGAAACCTGATCCGCCAGCTCGAAACACCGGATCATCTGCGCGGCCGGATGACCGGCGTCAACATGATCTTCTTCATGGGCGGTCCGCAGCTCGGCGAGCTCGAGGCGGGTCTCGTCGCGCAGTGGCGCGGCGCGGTCGTCTCGGTCGTGACCGGCGGTCTCGCCTGCATCGCGGCGACGATGTGGATCGCCGCGAAAACGCCGGCGCTGCGGCACTACCGCCGCACCGCCGCGACAGAGGCCGGCTAGCCGCGCATCGGCGTCCACGGGCGCGCGAACGCGATGCACGATCGCAGGGCCTGGCTTATAATGCGCACACGTGGGAACGCTGAACGTTGTCGTCTTGTACGATCGATGGGAGGAGGAGGACGATGACGCCGCCGCGTCCGACAAAACTCCCATTTCGCGGACGCTCGACAAGAAAGAGGTGGAGGACGAAGTTGCCGAAGCGCTCGGCAAGCTCGGACACACCGCCACGCTGCACTGTCTCGACGGATCGATCAAGAGCCTGCACGCCCTCGCGCGGATGGAATGCGATCTCGTCTTCAACCTTGCGGAATCCTTCGCCGGCAACGACACCGCCGACGCCTGCATCGCCGCTTACCTCGA
>JANPCT010000092.1:0-2254 GCA_031431095.1 Acidobacteriota bacterium
GACGAGCGACGTGCGGCAGCGGATTCTCTCGGTGCGTCAAGCGCTGCGCGAGTTGTCGGCGATGCTCGCCGCGGCACCGGGCGCGGAGGAATTCGCGCTGGTGGCGGCATCACCGCGAGCGAAGCGTGCGACGGCGCCGGCGGCGAAAGCGCCGGAGCGCCGGACGACCAGGAAGAAGTAAGATCGAGCCGTCGAGACGGGATGTAGCGCAGCCTGGTAGCGCACCTGACTGGGGGTCAGGGGGTCGCTGGTTCGAATCCAGTCATCCCGACCAATTAATTCAAGGTATATACCGGTCACATGGGTGACAGTTTATTCCGAAGACATCGGTAACACTTTCGGGCCGAAGGGATTCTCGATCGGCTCGAGTCGGCACGCCTCGTCGTCAAAATACCCCAAATCGTACTGCATGAAGGTCACGAGCCAGATGTGCTCGCCGACCTGCGTGACGCCGATGGCTTGCCCCGCCAGGGCGTGACTGAGATTGATCTTCCGTCCCTGAAAGCAAATCCGGCCGCAGTGCGTGACCATGATGGTCGCGTCGTGAAACGGATAGGTGAGGTCCTCCAGTCCCCGGTACGGAAGCCGTGAGCGCGTGTACACGTCGCCGGGCACGCGCATGTCCAGCGCCTGGTGCGGCCGCTGGTCGTTGTAGCGGACCCTAAAGGCATCGAAGCGCGCCTGCTGTTGCAGGACGTTCGGTGCGGCGGGCTTGGTGGCCTCGGCCTTGAGCGTGCGATGCATGCGCTCGTGTCGCCCGTTTTGCTGGGGATGCCCCGGTTGGATCCGTTCAATCACGATCCCGAGGCGGAGCCACCAGACGGCGAGTGTACTGAGCCGATAGAGCGCGGTGGGCGACGCAAACGGGACGCCGTTATCGGTGCGGATGGCCTGCGGGAGGCCAAACTCCTTGAAGGCGCGGTCGAACACCGTGAAGGCGAACCGCTCCTGGGTGGTCGACAGCGCTTCACACACCAGCAGATAGCGACTGGCGAAATCGGTGATCGTCAGCGGGTCGCAGTACCGCCGATTGCCGAGCATGAACTCGCCCTTGTAGTCCGCGCACCAGAGCGCATTCGGCTCGGTCGGTTGTGAGTGGGCGGTGCCGGCCGTCCCGCCGGATCGTCGTCGTCGGCGCCGTTTCACCAGCCCCTGCCGATCGAGGACGGCGTGGACGGTGCTGATCGCCGGGAGCTGCGCGGTCGCGATCTGGGGCCGCAGTTTCTCGCGGATCTTCGGCGCGCCCCAGCCCGGGTACTCCCGCTTCAGGCGGACGATGGTCGCTTCGATCGGAGCGGGCAGCCGGTTCGCTTGGCGATACGGTCGGCGGCTCCGATCCGTGAAGGCCTGCACGCCGTTGTCTTTGTACCGGTCGTAGATCTTGTAGCCGGTCTTGCGTGAGATGCCGAACTCGGCGCACAGCGGCGCCATCTTCTCGCCGTCCAGCAGGCGGGCGACAAACCGGAGCCGCTCGTCCATGGTGTGACACTCCTTCCAAGGCATGCCCCCTCCTCTGAAGGGGCAAAAGTGTCACCCATGTGCCCGGAATACCGTGTTACCTGTGTCTCAAGAAGAACAGAAAATCCCTAAGAATTTCCACCGTCGTGCTCGGTATTGATCGGGCATGGAAGGGACTAAACGGGGTGTTTTGAACCTCGGATGGTCCTCGGTGGTTACTCGCTTTCACGGTTCACCAGCGTCGGCGGGCCGTTTGTTTCGTACGGGTTAGATCAACCCGCGGCCGCCGTCCATCAGCGACTGGAGGCCGTTATGACCGACTGCGACGTCGCATTCCCGCGGATCCACCCCTCCGCTACCCTTCCACGAGCACCGCTCCACACCGACACTGTGCGTCGCGCGGTAGATGCATTCGCGTTCGCACTCTACCGTCAGCCGTGGGGAGCGTCGTATGAAAGCAGCAGACCCAGCGACCAAGAGTTCCGACTGGATCACACCTCGCGAGGCGGCGGGGTAGCTAGGGTCGGTGCGGACATCATCTACGACGCGTGCGCGGCAGGCGGCCTGAAGCATGCCCGGCTCGGCCATCGCACGATTCGTTTGCGGCGCGAGAGGCTGGACGCGTGGGCAAGGCTCACACGCGCGTTTCGAAGTGAGGAGGGGCCATGCGGACGCAGTAGCGAACCGTGGGGCTGATGGCGCGGTGGGTGGCCTGGTATGTCCGGTGCGGGAGGGCAGATGCGGGGACGCAAAGCGTCTCGAGAAAGAACTCCACCTTTTCGTTCTCGGTGACGAG
>JANPCT010000093.1:0-1671 GCA_031431095.1 Acidobacteriota bacterium
CGTAGCGCGCCTTCTCGATCAGGCCGGTGTCACGGTTGATGAGGAGGGTGAGCGGAGACATGCCGGCGCCGGAGATCTCGATCGCGCCGAGCGCGGCATCGCCGGACTCGACGTCCCGCACCACCAGCTTGCCGGCGGCTGCATTGACGAGGACGCGGACGGTGTCGCGCTGAATCACCGCCTGCACGGGACCATTGGCGTCGGGCGGCAGCTCCTTCACGCCGCCCGGCTCGATCACCCAGAACCGGCCGTTCGCGTAGACCTGCGACACCTGGCCGTCCGGCGTCTGCGCGTCGACACGAAACCGGTCCGGGTATTCAATGGACGTCACCATCGCGACGGGCGCGGCGCCGGTCTCGAGGCGCGCGGTCATCGTCCCCTCGGAGCGCAGCGTCCTGATGCTCTGCAGCCGGGCCAGGCCGCCCTTGGCGGCGATCGCTTGTTGGAGCAGCGCTTGTCCGGCGTCCGGCTGCAGCGTGCCGCGCGTATTGGCAGGGTCCATGTAAGACACCGGGTGAAAGCCGCCGCGGGCCACCGGCTTGCGGCGGAGATCCGGGGCGGACAAGTCCAGCTCCGACGCAGGAATCACGTCGAACTTGTCGAAGCCCGCCCCCGGCAGCTGCTTCACGAAGGCGGCAGCGTCGCCCACCAGGACGATCGTCAGTCGATCGGGGTGCAGGTAATTGCGCGACACACGCTGAACGTCATCAACCGTGACGGCGTTCACGCGCTCGCGATACGTCTGCAGATCGTTCATGTTCAAGCCGAAGAACACCGCGTTCAGAATCTGCCGGGCAATCTGGCTGGGCGTCTCGATCGTCAGCGGAAAAGATCCGGTCAGGTACTCCTGGGCCCCTTCGAGCTCGCGCTCCCCGACGCGCTCGCGCAGGAGCTTTGACACTTCGTCGATCATCAGCCGCAGCGTTTCGCCGGTCGTCTCGGACCGCGTATTGGTCTGGGCGACGATGTCGCCTGCCTGCTTGAGCGCGTTGAAGTCGGCAGATGCCCCGTAGGTCAGGCCCCGCTCCGACCGCAGCACACGGTGCAGACGGTTGGCCCCTTCCCCGCCCAGCACCTTCGCGGCGAGATCCATCGCCATGAAGTCGTCGTGCTTCCGGGCGATCGCCAGGTTGCCGACACGAATCTCGGTCTGCACGGCGCCCGGCTTGTCGATCACGATCAGGCGCCGCGTCGGCGGAGGCGGATCGATCGGCTTGCCCGCCTCGGCGGCCGTGCGCGCCCAGGCGCCGAAGGCGCGCTCCGCGCCGGCAAAAGCTTCCTCAGGAGTCACGTCACCGACAATCGCCAGGACGGCGTTGTTCGCGCCGAACCACTTCTTATGGAACGCCAGGAGATCGTCGCGGGTGAGCGCCGCCACCGCCTCTGGCGTTCCCGCCTGCGGCCGTCCATACGGATGGAAACCGTAGACCAGGCGATCGAACACGACGTTGGCCAGAAACTCCGGATCGTCGTAGCTGACCCGCATGCCGGAGAGCGACTGCTGGCGCTGCCGCTCGATCTCCTCCGTGGCAAACGCCGGATGCTGCGCGACATCCGACACCAGGTCGAGCGCGAAATTCAGGCTGTCCTTCATGACGATGGCCTGGATGAAGCTCAGGTCCGCGCCGGCCCCGGTCCCCATGGCGCCGCCGATCGAATCGATGGCGTTGG
>JANPCT010000094.1:0-5608 GCA_031431095.1 Acidobacteriota bacterium
GATCCTCATGATCGCGGCGCTCGTGTCGGGGTTGAGCGGCGGGGAATACGTCAGCATGTAGCCATGAGCCGAGCCGTCGGAGGTGTGGAGATCGAAGCCGACCTGCGGATCGTAAGCAACCCACAGCGTGACAAACGCCCGCGCCTCCGGCGTGTCGAGCTTCATGTAGTCGCGATTGATATTGAGATGCTGCGCGTTGGCGCGCGTACCCATGCCGTTGACCGGACCGTTCTGGCGCTGGCGATTCGTCAGGGCAAACTTCTCGTTGCCGTCGGCGTTGTAGTCCGGGGTGACGAGAAACACCATCGACTGCAGCCAGTCGGCATGCTGCCCGAGCGCGAACTCCCGCAGCAGCACCAGCGCCGCTTCCTTCCCCTCGACCTCGCCGGCGTGGACATTGGCCTGGATGTGAACGCGCAGCTTGCCCGATGCCTTCACGGATGCCGCGGAGGCATCCTTCAGATTGGTCCCGACCACCGCCATCGGCATCGCGCGTCCTTCGTGAGTATTGCCGTACGTCGTGTAGAAGACGAGCGGAGACGCTTCGTCCACCGCTTTCATGAAAGTCACGACGTCGTCGTACGTCGAAGTCGACTTGAAACCGGACGATTCGGCCTTCGTCCTCAGCTCAGCGAGGGGTCGTTTCTGCTGGGCACGACCGACCGGCGTGGTCAGAACCAGGGTGGCGAGCGCAACGGCGAGACGACCGATCAAATACATTTCCGCCGGCGATCCTACTGCAGTCCTGCCCTTGTGCCTTTGACCGCAAGAACAACCGCGAAGGGGCCGCGGCGTTCCGGCACGTCGACGCTGAATCCGACGCGTTCGAGCTGGCGGATCTCGGCACGCAAGGGCGCGTAGACGTCTTCTTTCCCCCAGCGCCGGAACAATCGAGCCGTCTCCCCAGGCGAGTAGCGACGACGCAGGTGGCGCACCCACAAGGCGGTGTCAGCCGCCCGAAGCCGCGGGTTCGTCGCGAGATAACAATCCGCGATGACCAGCGCGCCGCCGGATCGCAACGCCCGGTATATCCGGCGGAACATGCGCAGGCGCCTGGCGGACGTGGGGATGTGGTGAAGCGCCAGGCAGGCGGTGAAGGCGTCGCAGGCGGGCAGATCGATCGTTTCGAAACTGCCCTGCACAGGAGTGAACCGCCGCCGCAGCCGCGTCGCGGCGGCCTGGAGCATCGCTGCATCTGCGTCGATGCCGACGATGCGCGCGGACGGTCGCGCGGCGAGACAAGACTTCGCCAGGGCGCCGGTGCCCGTCCCGAGATCCACGATCAGCGGCTGACGCCTGATGACCGTTGCCGCCACGGACGCCGACGCGATCTCGAGCAGCTGTTCGTATCCGGGAATGAATGTCCGGATCCGCATGTCGTACTCGTCCAGGTTGATGCCCAGGTGCGTGCCGGCGCCCATCGTCAGGCAACCTCCAGACCCACGTCGTGCCCCACGTTTATCCTCCTATGGCATCGAGGGCGCGCACGCCCGAACGCATGCCGAACCACCACGTCGCCACGCTGGTCGCCGCCGCGGCGACGAAACAGCCGACCGTTGCGGCCTGCATGCCGAGCGGCAGCGGCGTGTGCGCCGCACGATACCAGAGCACCACCGACGAAGGCCAAGCGACGAGGACGATGAGCACGATCATGAACAGGACCGCCATGATCATGAACGCGACGCCGCCGTAGGAGCCGGCGACCTGGCTGGGGTTCTCCGCGTTGAAGCGCGGGTATCGCGCGCCGACCCCGGTCGCCAATCCGACCAGCGCGAGCGCCATGAACCACACGGTCGCCGCGGACACGATCCGCAGCAGCGGGTCGATGCCGAGGAAATAGTTCGCGGTGACGGTCAGCCCTTCCGTCAGCACGAACACCGGCAGCAGGCCGGTCCAGAATTTCGACCACAGGAAGGCGCGCATCGAAATCGGCGCGGTGCGGATGATCCAGAACGCCGCGCCTTCGGCCGAGACGGCCGGAAAGACGAACCGGGCGCACACGGTGGACATCACCAGACCCGCCATCGCGAGGTTCACGAAGGCATAGACGTTTTTGACCATGCCGCTCATGTACGGAATCTTGTCGAGATCGAGCACGCGGAAGTTGTAGAGATAAACCAGGACGAGCGCGAGCAGCAGCAGCAACTGCGACCACTGGCTCACGTCGCGGAGGAAGACCTTCAGATCCTTCATCAGCAGATGACGATGGACCGGCGAGATGGGCAGCAGTCGGGTCAGGGGATCGAGCATTTCCAGCTTCGTGAAGCGGGCTTTTCGCGCCTCCTGCGCCTTGCTGAACCCGGTGAAATGCCAGCGGTCGCTGGCCGCCGCCACCAGCACGATCAGCGCGAGCGCCGTCGTCCACAGCGACACCATGTGAAGCGCGTCGACGCGTCCCTGCAGCGCCGCGAACACCGTCTCGGCGGCCCAGAAGGACGGCAGGAGCGGGGTCGCGGGCGACTGCAGCGTGGCGAAGAAGTCGGTGATGTCGGGCAGCGACTCGACGCGCAGCAGTTGCTCGGGCTGGATCATGCGCAGCAGCAGCACCAGGCTGCCGGCAAACAGCAGCCCCATCAGCATGAGGATGTCGCGCGCGCGGCGGGCGGGGAAGATGTTGACCAGGAGCAGCGTCACCGCCGTGCCGATCGCCACCGGGATGAGCACGAAGGGTGTGATGGCGAGGATCGCCAAGGCGTAGTACGACGCGGGCGCGCAGTGGCCCATGCCGACGCCGCCGAGCACGGGAACGATAAAGACGACCACCATCCACGACGACTGCGCCACGGTGCGCAGGAATCGCGCGTGGAACAGCTGCCGCGCCGAGACGGGCGAGGCGAGCAGCAGGCGCAGATCATCGGACAGAAAGAACGTCGACAGCGCCGTGACGATGCCGCTGAAGGCGAGGAATGACAGGATCGTGAGACACAGCCACGAGAGGCCGAGCCGAAGCAGGTAGTCGCCGAACTCCGCGTAGTCGGCGAGCTGCGCCGTCAGCCAGAATGCCGCCGCAAAGATGGCGCCGCCGACGGCGAGGCCAATCGCGCCGAAGAACCAGGCGCGGGTGCCGTCGCCGCGTTCCCGCCGCCGGGCGCGGTTGCGCGATGCCCAGATGGACGGCAGCAGCAGGTAGGGGAACGCCGGCGTCGGCATCTAGACGACTTCGTCGATCTCCTGCAGGCCGCTGCCGCCGGTCAGGCGCAGGAACACGTCCGTCAGTTCCGCGTCGCCAGGGCCGCCCTGGCCGCCGAGCGCGCGAAGCTCGGGCACCGTGCCGCGGGCGATGATCTTTCCCTTGAGGATGATGCTGATGCGATCGCACATCTCCTCCGCGACTTCGAGGGTGTGCGTGCTCATCAGGATGGCGACGCCGTGCTCGCTCATGCGGCGGAACACGTCCTTGATCAGCCGCGCGCCGCGCGGGTCGAGTCCAACCATCGGCTCGTCGACCAGGACCGCTCGCGGCCGGTGCATGAAGGCGGCGCTCATGACCAGCCGCTGCTTCATGCCGTGGGAAAAGCTCTCGACCAGTTCGTCCTCCCAGCGCTCGAGCTCGAAGAGGGCGAGCATCTCGTGCACGCGCGCCGCCACGCCGGTGTCCTCCATCCCATAGAGACCCGCATGGAAGCGCAGGAACTCCCCCGCGGTCAGCTTCTCGTAGATGAAGGGACGATCCGGAATGAAACCCAGCGACGCCTTGGCCTGCTCCGGATGCGCGGCCAGATCGTGATGGTTGACGAGGATTGTGCCCGAGGTCGGCTTCAGCAGTCCGGCGATCATGCGGATCGTGGTCGTCTTGCCCGCGCCGTTGGGCCCGAGGAAGCCGTGGATCTCGCCGGGCTGCACGTCGAGGCTGACGTCGTCCACCGCGGTGAAGGTGCCGTAGCGCTTGACCAGGTTGGTGACGGCAATCATCGGGCGCGGAACGCTGACGGACTGGACCAGCACGTCATGCCCGTCCGCACGGGCAGCGGGATGGAGAGCGGCGACCCCGCATCCGGCGCACCACGGCCGACCAGTATGGGTGAAGAATCCGGCGCGAGATCCAGTTCGACGATGTTCATCTTGAGATGGCCGATGAGGGGCAGGATCGCGGCCTGGCGATCGAGCCCGCCGCGCGTCATCCGGACGTGCGTGGCGTCGGCCGGGAACTGGTTGAACGTGGGATCGACCGGCAGCCACAAGCCGCGGCCGCGACCCTCGTCGATGTAGACCTCGGGCCAGGCGTGGTAATAGAAGGCGCCGCGCGAGTAGGCGAGTCCTACGGCGATTCGTGCGGGCAGCCCGACGGCGCGCGCCATGGCGACGTAGAGCGCGGTGTGCTCGTTGCAGTCGCCGACTTTCGTGCGCAGCACTTCACGCGCCGACGGCAGGCTGACGGTCGGCTTCTTGTCCAGCATGGCGTTGACGCGCCGCGTCAAGCGTTCGGCGCGGCCGCGAGCGTCGGTGACGCCGGCTACGGCGGCTTCGGCTTCACGCCTGATCGCCGGATCGTCGCTCTCGATCAACGGCTCCGGCCGCAGGTAACGCGCCACCTCGGGGTCCGCCGGCTCGGCGCGCAGCGAACGCGCGTCCACGATCTGCAGGATGTCGCCGTCGATCGACTGCCCCGCCCCTCGCATCTCGGCGCTCGTCAGGTCGGCACCCTCCATACGGATGCGAATCCGGCGCACGTCGCGCGGATCGTCGATGCGATTCTTCGTCGAACGGCGCGGCTGCACGGCCGCGGATTCGAGCAGGTCCCCCTGGATCCGGCCGCCGATCGCAAGCCGCTGCGCGTCCTCGGGCGCTTCGCGGACGGAGAGCAGGCCGAGCGGGCTTTCCTCGCGCACGACTTCACCGGTGTCGGTCACCCATGACGACGTTCGCAGGCCGGAGAAGGCAAGCTCGACACGGAAGGCGGGAATCGGACGGTTGGTGCGGCTGCGCATCTGCTGCCCGCCGACGCGCATCACAGCCGGCGCGAAGACGCTGACGACCTCCCGCTTGCCGATCGCGATGGTGACGGTCTCGCTGCGCAGCGTTGCCGGATCGAAGACGACGAAGCGTTGCTGCGTCCCCGCCTTCAGCCCCTGCGCGGCGAGCCGCCGCGGCAGGTTGAGGCTCAACACCGGAACCTCCTCGAGATCTCGCTCTTCGGTCTGCGTGCCGCTCTGCGTCTTGATGGTCAGGCTGATGTGCCGCCCCGAGACGCGTCCCGTGACCTGCACGGGCCCGGTGCCCGGGTCAAGTGAGAAATCGAACGAGCGCAGGATGAATTCGCGATCCACCTGCGCGGACGTGCGGATGGCGGCCGCGGTGGTTGCGCCGAGGAGCGACATCTGCAGCCGCGCATCTTCCAGGAGCTCGAAACCATCCGCGGTGGCGCTGGTCTGACTGACCGTGAACCCAATCTTCTCGCCGCGGTAATACACGCCACGCCATTCCGCCGCCGTGCCGTAGCGCGCCAGATCGGTCGCCAGGTTGAACGAACCCGCCTGGACGTAGGCGCGATTGAGTACGACGCCCATCGTGAGAAGCCAGCCCGCGAGGACGACCCCGGCGCCCATACGCGCGACGCCTCGGGAAACGGGGTGAAACACTCTCACGCGGCAAATTGTCTCACGTTGAG
>JANPCT010000095.1:0-5682 GCA_031431095.1 Acidobacteriota bacterium
GTGGTCCCCGGAGAGCCACGTGAAGTAGAGCCAGTTGCGCAACTGCCACTCCGCGTCCGTCCATTCGGGCTGGCGATCCTTCTTCCACAGGAACCCCTGGTTCCAGTAGCAGCGGGCCGACACGATGTCGCCGATAGCGCCATCGTGGAGCCGTTTCATGGTCTCGACGTAACCCGTCTGGTGGCGGCGCTGCGTGCCCGTCGCGATGCCGAGGCCTTTCGCGCGGGCCGCCTCGTAGACCTCGAGCACGGCTCGGATGCCCGGCCCGTCAACCGCCACGGGCTTCTCGCAGAAGATGTTCTTGCCGGCGGAAACGGCCGCCGCGAGATGCAGGGGCCGGAACCCTGGTGGCGTGGCGAGGATGATGTAGTTGGCGTCGCTGGCGATGACCTTTTTGTAGGCGTCAAGTCCAGTGAACGATCGATCGGGCGTCACCTCGACGGCCTTTCCGAACTTTTCGGCGAGAAGTGTCCGGCTCGAAGCCAGGCGATCCGGAAAGATGTCACCCATCGCGACGAGCGTCACCCCCGGCGAGGAACCGATGGCGTCTTCGACCGCGCCAGTGCCGCGCCCGCCGCAGCCGACCAGTCCGATTCTGATGGCGTCACTGCCCGCGGCATGGCCGCCGGCAAAGACGCGCGTGCCAGGCGCAATGGCGCCGGCGATCGCGGCGGTCGTGGCGGTCCTCAGAAAGTCTCGGCGTGTGGGGCTCATCGTTCGTCTCCTGTAATTGTCAGCTCACCGGCTCGCGGTCGTGATCTTCGATCGAAGTCCCTTGAGGTTGTCCTGTTCCTCCACGGCGCGGACGATGCGGAAGCCGACGAAGGACGCGTCGGTGTGCCACCAGATGCTCTGGGGGCTCTGCGGATCGCGCCGGCTCCACTCCTCGCTGGACGCCCGCCGGGCGGCGCTGCGCAGGCGAAGCTCCGGGTCGTCCCAGGAACCACCGCGCGCCACATGAGGATACCGCCGTTCCGACGGCAACAGGACCGGACCGGGCGTCATTGCCGGAACCCGGCCGTATTGCGCCGCATCATACTGATCCACGGTCCACTCGGCGGCGTTGCCGTACATGTCGTGCAGCCCCCACGCGTTGGCGGCCTTGCCGCCTACCGGGTGGGGACGCCCGCCCGAGTTCTGCAGGAACCAGGCATGCGCGTCGAGTTGCGCGGGGTCGTCGCCGAACGTGTACGCGGTCGGCGTGCCGGCGCGCGCCGCATATTCCCATTCCGCTTCCGTCGCCAGCCGGTACGCACGCCCCGTTTTCAGCGAGAGCCAGCGGCAGTATTCCATTGCGGCGTGGTGCTGGATGTTGATGACCGGCTGCCGTCCCTTGCCGAAGCCGAAGGACTCGTCGCCGTATGGAGGTGACGGCCGGGTGATGGCGTCGGCGCCCGAGGGCAGGGGCGCGGATGCCGAGCTGCGAGCCGCGCCCGCAATCGACTGCGCAAACGCGAACGCATCGTACTCGTCCCACGTCGTCTCCGTCCGCTCCATCCAGAACGGGGCGATACGCACCTGGTGGGCTGGTCCTTCGTCCTCGCCGCGGCCTTTCTCGCCGGCCGGACTTCCCATCACGAACGTCCCGCCGGGAATCGGCACCATCTCGAACGTCACCGTCGTCCCCGGTATCGTCTCGACGTAGCGCGCCGGCGCCGGCGCTGCGGCCGGTGCCTGGGCGCGGGCGCCGATATTCGCCACGGACCACGCACCGAGCGCCGCGGCCCCGAAGATGGTCGCCAACCTCGCGCGCTGCTGCCACATCGTTCTATCGCAGAACGTATCAGATTTCATTGATCGCCCGGGGCTCCCGCCCCGGCGTGTTGCGAACGAGGACGAGCACAGCCACCATGCCGGCGAGCGGTATGAGGCTGGCGCCAATCAGGAGCGGTTCGAACGAATAGCGGTCGGCGACATAGCCCGTCAGATATGTCGCGGCGATCGTCCCGATCCCCGCAGCGGTGCCGCCGAGGCCGGCGACCGAGCCCACGGATCGCGGTGGATAGATGTCGGCCGGCAGGTTCAGGATCATCGTCGACACAGCCGCATAGCCGAAGGTCGCGACGGCGAAGCACGCCGCCAGCGCCGGGAGCGACGCGGTGTAGACCGCTGGAATCAGGAACAGCATCCCCAGCGTGCCGGTGACGACGACGAACTTGCGCGCCGCGCCGACGCCCCAGCCGCGGCGAATCAGCCCGCTCGACACGCCGCCTCCCGCAAAGTTGCCCAGGTCCGCAGCGACAAACGGCACCCAGAATGCGAGCAGGCTGTCCTCCAGCCGAAAGCCGCGGCTGACGATGAAAATCGCAAACCAGTCGGTGATGAAGAACCAGACCGGGTCGGTCAACGCCTTCCCGAGGAGGATGCCCCAGGTCTGCGGCAGCGACAGCAGCGTGCGATAGCTCAGAGGCGGACGGGCCGCCGCCGCGGCATCAATGCTGATATCGCCGCCGGCGCCGCGATTCGCCAGGATATCGCGCCGCTCCTCCTCCGAGAGTCGCGGGTGCGCCTCTGGCGATCGATACAGCGAGCGAAAGAGCGGGATCCACAGGAACCCGAGCAGGCCTGTGACGACGAACGCCGGGCGCCAACTGCCCGTGGCCTGGTAGACGCCGAGCACGATGAACGGCGCGAGAGCAGCGCCAATCGACGACCCGCTGTCGAACAGCGCCACCGCCCAGCCGCTCTCACGACGCGGAAACCATTCCGCCACGGCTTTGGTTGCACCCGGCCAGTTGGCCGACTCGCCGAGGCCGAGCATGAACCGCACTGCTGCGAAGCTGCGCAGGCCGCCCGCGAGCGAGCCGAGCATTGCCGACGCCGAATAGAACGCCACCGCGATCGTCAGTCCCGTGCGGGTGCCGACGCGATCCAGCCAGCGGCCGCTCGCCGTCTGCCCGGCCGCATACGCGACGCGGAACGCGATGACGAGCAGCGCGAAGTCGGAATTGCTCCAGCGGAACTGCTCTTTCAACACGGGCGCGAGCACGCTGAGCGTCTGACGGTCGATGTAGTTGATGACGGTGGACAGGAACAACAGTCCGCCGATGTACCACCGCAGGCCGCGGATGGGACGGCGCCCGTCAGTCACGCAGGATCCCTGGGTCTGGCGCGAGCAGGGACGCTGACGCAGGATCGAGATGCAGGGTGACATCGGCATGGCGCCGGAGGATCGAGGCCGGCGCCGCCGGGTCGATCGGTCCTTCGAGCGAGGCACGCACCGCTGCCGCCTTGCGCTGGTCGGGGACGACGCAGACAATCGCCGCGGCGGAGAGAATCTGGCGGATCGACATCGAGATGGCGCGCGTCGGCACATCGGCGAGCGCCGGGAACCAGCCCTCACCCACCTGCTGCCGCCGGCATTGCTCGTCGAGATCGACGATCAAGTACGGGGCGGTGCTGTCGAAATCGGCCGGCGGATCGTTGAACGCGAGATGCGCGTTCTCGCCGATGCCTGCAAAGACGACATCCACCGGTCCCTCCTGCAACCGACGCCCGACCTCGCGGCACACGAGTGCGGGATCGGCTTCTCCGTCGAGCAGGTGATAGCGCGTGATACCTGCGGGGCGAATCAGCCGTTCGAGAAGGTAGCGGCGGAAGCTGGCCGGGTGGGTTGCAGGGAGGGCGATGTATTCGTCGAGATGAAACATCTCCACCGCGCCCCAGTCGATGCCTGGCGCGGTGACGAGCCGCTCGAGAAAGGCGATCTGCGACGCGCCCGTTGCCGCGACGATGCGCGCGCGTCCGCGGGCGGCAATGGCCGAGCGGAGCCGGTCGGCCGCACCGGCGGCGGCGGCGGCCGCCAGGGCGGTCGAATCGGTGTGCACGCGTACGTTCATCACACCGATCGACTACTTGATTTCGCGGATCGCCAGGTCCTTGAAGCGCATCCTGCCTTCGCCTCCGGCATGCAGTTGCAGCGCGATGATGCCATCGCTGAACTTCGGCTTGGGATCGGTGTAGTCGAGCGCGAGTACGCCGTTGACCCACGTCATGATGTGGTTGCCGTTGACCGTGAAGCGGACGTCGTTCCAGTCGGTGGGCTTCATCGCCTGCTCGCCAGCGGGATTCGGCCAGACGATCCACTGGCGGCCACCGGTCTCGTAGAGGCCGCCGGTGTGCAAGCCGGGCCGGGGATCCACTTCCACCTGCACACCCTGAATCGACGTACCGTCAATGACCGCGTGATAGAAGATGCCGCTGTTGCCGGTGCCCTCGGCCTTGAACTTGCCGCGCATCTCGAAATTCACGTAACTCTTCTCGGTGCCGAGATATCCGTACTCCTTGGTGACCGCTTCGCCAAGGATCTCCCCGCCCTGAACCGTCCACTTCTCGACGCCATAGTTTTTCCAGCCGGTGAGGTCCCGGCCGTTGAAGAGCGGCGTCCAGTCCTTGTCGGGTCCCTGAGCCAGCACGCCGCACGCGGCGGCAGCCACCCACAGCATCACGAGGCGCGCGTGTCTCATCGATCTCTCCCGTTCTTGGACTGTTGAATCAACTCGAGATTGCGTTCGTACGACAGCTCGTCCGAAGCGGCGGGCGGATAGCAGTGCTCGCGGTACACGGGATACGCCTCCGTGCGCAGGTGCGCCAGCATGTGATGGCCACGGCGCGTCTGCCGCTCGTGGCGGAGCGCGGTGATGTCAATCGGCGCCACGACGATCCGCTCGCCCGGCCCCGGCGACGCTTCCGCGAGCAGCCGTCCGTCGAAATCGATCACCTGACTGCCGCCCGGCCAGGAATACGGCGGATAGTGGCGAAGGCTGGCGCCCTGATTGGCGGCCACGACGAAGGCGGTGTTCTCGAGTGCGCGGCAGCGGTTGACGATCGTCCACCAGTTCATCGGCTCCGTTGCGCCCCACGGATCCATGTAGGCCGAGACGCGGATGAGGACCTCCGCCCCGTTCGCGGCGAGCTGGCGGATCGCCTCGGGGAAAAGCCAGTCATAGCAGATGGCGCAGCCGATCCGCCCGATCGGTGTGTCGGCGACCGGAAACAGCGGCTCGTCGTAGCCCTCGATATCGTGCGGGCTCGCATGCACCTCGAACGGAATCCAGGGATTCACCTTGCGGTACTTGTAGAGAATGCCCTCCGGGCCGATGAGGCAGGTGGTGTTGAAGAGCGCCCGCGGCCAGCGCGCATCGAGCTCGATCATCGATCCGCTCTGGATGTAGATGCCGTGTTCGCGGGCCTTGGCGTGCAGCCGCTCGGTGTGCTCGTTGGGCACCGGCAATGCGAGCTTGTCGCGAAGCTCCGCCACGGTTGGAAAGACCGGCGCGGCATGGGCGAACTCCGGAAACACGACGAGGCGGACCGGCAGGAACGGCGCCGCCCCCGCCACTGCCGCATCGATCATCGCCAGCATCCGGTCGGTGTTCGCGGACATCTGGGTCCGGTGCAGCGGGTTGGCAAAGTCGGTCTGGCACGCCGCCGCCGAATAGCGAATCGGGGTCACTGCCGCCGTCCAGCGGTGGCGGCGCCGGCGGCGCTGCGGTCCAGGGACGGTACCGGCGCGGCGACCACCCGCGTGTTGTAGCGCTCGACATATTGCCGGTGCAGCAGGGTATCGGGATACCGCTCGTCGCTCCCGTACGGATACGCGCGCATGGCGTGAAAGGGCAGCGGCGCGACCGCATCGGGCGTCGCGGAGCGGATGTTCATTTCCTTGCTGTAGCCGTCGGC
>JANPCT010000096.1:0-1679 GCA_031431095.1 Acidobacteriota bacterium
CTGGGCAACTGCATCTCTAGCTTCCCGGAATCGTGCTCAGAACGCGCGGGCTGTAGAGAATGGGGCCGGCGCCGGGACGGTAGAACAGCAGCAGCCCCGCCGTGGCCTCCCCGACCTGCAGTTCACCATCCGGTCCCGTTGGCAGGACGACGAACTGGCTGCCACTCGTTGGTGCACAGACGGTGGCCCTCGGTGCCGGGGCGATCAGCACGCCGTTCTGCAATCCTTCGGTGACGAAGGCCAGTGGCCCGTCAACGGGAAACGCGGCGGACGTCGGGTTCTGCACAATCACCAGCTGCAGCTGCAATTGCGGGATGACGAACGGCACGAACGGAGATGTGTACACCGCGAGCCTGCCGGTCACGTCGGGAGGACACGCGGGGCCGTCACCAATCTTCGCGATGAACAGATCGTGCATGCCGCCGGACCTCGTCTGGGCGGGGATCACCAGCGGGAAGTAATCGCCGGTATTGCCCACGAGAAAGGTGTTGCCGACGTCGTCCGCGGCAACCCCCAGCACGTCGGCACCGCTCCGGCCGCCGAGGTAGGTGGAATAGATCAGGCCGGCTCCGGCCGCATTCAGCCTAGTGACGAACGCACTTTGAGGGTGCTCGTCAAGGTGAGATTCAGGTTGAAGGGCATCGGCGAGCGGGAAGTCGAGCGAACCGGTGAATCCTGTCAGGTACACGTTGGCGTTGCCGTCGACCGCAAGGGCCCGGGCGCCGTCGAAGTTCGTTCCGCCGAGGAATGTCGAAAACACCAGACCGGTCCCATCGGCCGTCAGTTTGGTGACGAACGCGTCATCGGGTCCCCCGCCATAAGCAGGTTGAAAAGCGCCGGGAGTTGTCGTAAACGACCGCGGTCCGTTGATACCCCCCAACACGATGCCCGCGATGTACGCATGCCCCGTTGAATCCGCGGCGATCGCCTCCACCATAGCAGAGCCGAAGTAAGTCGAGTAGACAAGCGATCCCGCAGGATCCAGCTTGGTGACGAAACCATTTTCGTTAGGTTGCCGCGCGGTCTGGAATGCTCCGGGCGTCACGGGAAAGTCTGTCGAGTCGGTGGTCCCAAGGGCATAGGCGTTTCCGAGGGGATCGAGGGCGATATCGGCGGCAGCGTCACGTGCGCTGCCGCCGAACTGGCGGAAGTAAGCGAGCGCTGACCCCGACGGCGTCAGCTTGACCACCAACGCGTCCGGTATGGTCTGCGACATCGAGGAGGCCGGCGTCGCTCCGGAAACGTAAGCACTGCCGTCGGCGCCAACCGCGATCCCAGTCGCGTCCGCGCCGCCAATCAGGGCCGAATAGATCAGCGCCGATCCCGCAGGATTCAGTTTGGTGATGAAAACCGTCTGATCACACGGCGCGATCGAACACGGAAGCTGCAACGCACCGGGCGTCGTGGGGAACGCGCCGGCCGTTACCCCGGTCACATAGGCGTTGCCATCGCTGTCCACGGCCAGGTCCCTCGCAGAAGCACAGCTTCCCAGATACGTCGTGTATTCGAACGACGACCCGCGCGGATTCAGCTTCGCCACGAAGGCACCGGAGTCACACGCGCCCGGCGTGGTCTGGAATGCTCCTGGCGTGGTTGGAAAATCCGCCGACGCCGCCGTGCCCGTGACGTAGGCGCTGCCGGATCGATCGATTGCAATTGCCGTCGCCGTGTCCAGCCCG
>JANPCT010000097.1:0-4044 GCA_031431095.1 Acidobacteriota bacterium
CCGGCGAGCGGTCGACGACGCCGGGGGCGATGCGCTCGATCGGATGCGAGAGCTTCGACACGATCGGGCCCTTGCCGTCGATCGGCTGGCCGAGCGCGTTGACGACGCGGCCGACCAGTTCCGGTCCGACCGGCACCGAGATGATGCGGCCGGTCCGCTTGACCGTGTCCCCTTCCTTGATCTCCGTGTAGTCGCCGAGCAGCACCGTGCCGACCGATTCCTCTTCCAGGTTCAACGCGATCCCGTAGACCCCGTCCGGGAACTCGAGCATCTCGCCGGCCATCGTGTTCTGCACGCCGTGCACGCGCGCGATGCCGTCGCCGATCGACACGATGGTGCCGACCTCGGCGACGTCGACGTCAACCGCGTAGCTGCCGATCTGGTCGAGGATGATCTTGGAAATCTCTTCGGCCTTGATGTTCATATGTGCTTTGCTGCAACGCCCGCCTGACGGTCGGGCCTACTGGGCTGCCTCCATCAACGACTGTTTCATCTTCTGCAATTGCGTCGTGATGCTGCCGTCGTACACCGTGCTGCCCAGCCGCGTGACCACACCGCCGATGATCGATGGATCGACGCGCGCCGAGAGGACGACCTTCCGGCCGGTCGCCTTCGCCAGCCCCTCTTCGAGCACCCGTAGCGTCTCGGGCGCGAGCGGCGTCGCGGTCGTGACTTCGCCACGCACGATCTTCAGGTGGTCCATCACGCGCTCCACGTAGGCCCGGGCGATTCCTGGAAGCAGCGTGAGACGATCCTTCTCAGCGAGCACGACAATGAGCTTGGCAAGAGGCGGGCTGATCTGCCCGGCGCGCGCGACCAGCTCGGTCGCGAGCGCTTTCTTCTTCGACACGGGAATCGCGGGGTTGCCGAGGACGTGCGCGAGCGCCGGGTTGGCGAACAGATCCGCGAATTCCTGCACCTCCCCCTGCACGTGCTCAACGCTGCCGTCCCCGCCTTCCTTCAGGACCACGTCGAAGAGCGCGCGCGCGTAGCGGCCGGCGGCCGAGCCCGCCGTCACTGGCGCACCGGGCCCTGGCTCGGCGCGGCACCGGCCTGAAGCTGCGCGGCGTAGCGGTCGACGAGCCGTTTCTGGTCGTCGGCGGTAATCGACGCGCGGATCCGTTCTGACGCCACGTTGACCGCGAGGCCGGCGGCGACCGCGAGCAGTTCACGCTTCGCGACGCGCAGCCGCATGTCAATTTCACGACGGGTCTGCTCGAGCAGACGCTGGCGCTCGTGCTGCGCGTCCTCTTCGATCCGTGCCCGCTCGGCGACGAGATCCTCCGCCCCGCGCTGTTTCAGCGCTGCGAGCTCGGCGGGCAGCGCCGCGAGCTTCGCGTCGATGTCGGCGAGCTGGCGCGCCGCAGTTGCACGCGTCTGAGCCGCCGTTACGAGATCTTCGCGCACCTTTGCGATGCGTCCACCAAGGTAGGCGCCGACCGGTGCCCGCAGGAAGTAGAACAGCACGCCAACGAGGATCCCGAAATTCGCTGCCTTCCAGATGGTCGGCCACCAGCCCGGATCGTGCGCCGGCGCTTCCCCGCCGTCGTGGGCGGCCCCGGCGTCGTGTTGCGGTGAGGCTGTCGCCGCGGCGGCCGCGGGCGCGTGTTCCGGCTGCGCCTGCGCCATGGGCGCCGCAACAGCGAGGGCCGCGAGCAGCAGCGCGGCAAATAAGGTTCGGAGGCGCGTCATCAAGTCTGTTGTTCCGTGCAATCCGTAGCCAAACCGTTCGTCCCGAACTCGCGCGCCGTCCGCCTTTTCGGCGTGGTGGCCGGCGCTCAAGACGCCGTGCGTCCGAGAATCCGCTCCGCCGCGGCGTTGCCGAGAGCCTGTGCGTCAGCTTCGAGGGTCCGGCGCGCCGCTGCGGTTTCCTTATCGAGCTGGGTGATGGCCGCGGCGACCTGTGCCTCCGCCTCCGTCCGCGTTTGCGCGACGATCTCCGCGCGCCGGCCGAGCGCCGCCCGTCGCATGTCGTCCATCTCCCGGTACATCTCCGCGCGCGCGGCCCCGGTCTTACGCTCGAACTCGCCGGCGGCGGCCTCCGCCTCCGTCGCCGAACGGCGGGCGAGCTCGCGCGCAGACTCGATCGCCTCCTCCCGGCGCCGGATGACGCCGAGCACCGGCTTCAGCAGCAGCCGGTCGACGACAAACGTCAGAACCAGGATAAAGAAGATGACCCAGAGGACAGACAGGTTCGGAAGCATGCCAAACCAAGATTTATACCATTCAGCGAAGCGTTACAGCAACCGTCCGCCGCGCCTGGTCAATACTGCTGGCGCCCGAGCCGGGATATCCCAGTGATTCCCCGGTTTCGAAACTGCCCACAAGATAGCCCCGCACGCCGGCGCGTCGCCAGGCATCCTGCACAGAGGCGACATGCTCCTGGGCCACCGCGACCAGTAACCCGCCGGACGTCTGCGGGTCATATAAAAGCTGCGCGCGCGCGGGGTCCACTCCGCGGGAGGTCGTCACTTCGCCACCAAAATGCTGCTGATTGGTTCGGCCGCCGCCGGGCGTGTTCCTTTCGATGAGGTCCAGGGCGCCCTCGAGGACCGGGACAGCGCTGACCTCAATCGACACGACACCCCGGCTCGCGTTTGCTATTTCGGTCGCATGCCCAATAAGGCCGAAACCGGTCACATCAGTACACGCATGGACGGACCCGATCGGCAGAGTCATCAGCGCCTCCGCGGCCGCGCGGTTGAGCTGAACCATCGACGCGATCGCCGCGTCAGCCACCGCCTGAGGCGCGCGCCCGAACTTGATCGCCGTCGCGATGACACCCGTGCCGAGAGGCTTGGTGAGGAAGAGATGGTCACCCGGCTCGGCACCGGCGTTGGTCCACATCCGTTCGGGATTGACTTCCCCCGTTACCGCGTAGCCGAATTTTATTTCCTGGTCCTGCACCGTATGGCCGCCGAGCAGAGCGACCCCGGCTTCATTCAATCCCTGCAGCCCGCCCGCGAAGATCGCGCTGAGAGTTGCCCGATCGCCGTCCTTTGGAAATCCCGCAATGGCGAGCGCCGTGAGGGGCCGCCCGCCCATGGCGTAGACGTCCGACAGCGCGTTCGCCGCTGCGATGCGGCCGTAGACGATCGGGTCGTCAACGACCGGAGTGAAGAAGTCGACCGTCTGAACGAGCGCCCGACGCTCGTCGATTCTGTACACACCCGCATCGTCCGAAGTCCTGTAGTCGACGAGGACTCGTGGGTCGGACGACACGGGCAATGCACCCAGCACCTGGGCGAGCTCGCCAGCGGCGAGTTTGCCCGCTCAACCGGCGCAGGCGGCGTAGTCGGTCAGCTTTCGCATGGTCTCCAGTTTCAACGTTTCGGTTTCCGGTTCAGCGTTCCGTCAGCAGCTCATAGAGCCGCTGCAGTTCATCCTCAGACGTGAAGTCGATCTCGACCCGGCCTCCCGATCCCTTGCGCACGATTCGCGTGCGCGTGCCGAGCGCGAGGCGCAGCTTCTCCTCCGCGACGCGGGTGTGGACGTCCACCGTCGGGGGTGCGGGCCGTACTGTTGCGGGCTCGCCTGCCTTTTTCACGAGCGCTTCGGTATCGCGCACCGACAGGCTGCGGGCGACGACGTCGCGCGCAACGCGGAGCTGCGCGGCCTCGTCGGGCAGCCCCAGCAACGCGCGTGCGTGTCCCATCGACAGCGTGTTGGAGGCGACGTTGGCGCGGACTTCAGGAGGCAGACGCAGCAGCCGGACGTAATTCGCGATCGACGATCGATCCTTGCCGACGGCGTCGGCGATCTGTTCCTGCGTCAGATGGAACTCGTCGGAGAGGCGGCGATACGCGACCGCCTCTTCGATCGGGTTCAAGTCTTCGCGCTGGATGTTTTCGATGAGCGCGACGCCGAGCAGTTTGTCCTCAGGGATGTCGCGCACGACGACGGGAACCTTGAGGAGGCCGGCGCGCTGCGCCGCGCGCCAGCGCCGCTCGCCGGCGATGATCTCGTAGCCCTTCTCGACTTTCCTGACGACGATCGGCTGGATGATGCCGTTGGAACGGATCGAGCGGGCAAGATCCTCGATTT
>JANPCT010000098.1:0-3629 GCA_031431095.1 Acidobacteriota bacterium
TGGCCAGCTCGACGACTTCCTCGGTGCCGGCAAAACTGCCGGGCACGTAGAAAAGCCCTGACGAGAGTCCGAAGGCGCCGTCTGCCATGCCGCGGCGGACCAGTTCGCGCATGCGCTGCAACTCGACGACGCTGGGTGCGCGATTCTGGCTGCCGAGCACCGCGCTGCGCACCGAGCCATGGCCAATCAGCAGGCCGACGTTCGGACCGGTCCGCGCCGCCTCGATGGCCGCCCGCTGCGCGGCCAGATTAACCGGGCCGCCTCCATCCGGATTGCCAATGAACGTCGTGATCCCCTGCGCGAGCAGCGGCTGCCCCTGGTGCAGCGCCGGATCGCGGATGCCTTCCGCGGCGTGCGAGTGGACGTCGATGAAACCGGGCGTCACCAAGCGGTCTCGCGCATCGAGTGTCTGAACCGCGGTCGCGTCCGTCACGCGGCCGACAGACCTGATGCGATCCCCGGTGATGCCGATGTCGGCTCGGAGCCATGGATTTCCAGACCCATCCATGACCCGTCCGTTGCGAATCAGGACATCGAACCGGACAGGTTGAACCGGCTCAGCCATGCCGCCGGCACAACAGACGACCAGCAACGACGCGAGGATCCTGTGCATTCGCGCATTGTATGAGCGAGGGCGTGGGTTTTGCAGCCGGCACAGCCGAGAGGATGTCCAATCAATGCCTGAGCCTTCACAGAATCTGAATCTAACGAACGCCCGCAGCCAGCCGAGCGTGTGGGATCGTCCAACCTCGACGCTGCAGGCCTACGACCGCGAACGCTGGATGACCGCGGCGTGGGGCAGCGCCCTGACGATGATCGGCGCGCGCCGGGGCGGCTTCAGCGGCGGTTTACTGGCGACGCTGGGGGCGGGTCTGGCCGT
This sequence comes from Acidobacteriota bacterium, assembly GCA_031431095.1. Lineage (GTDB taxonomy): Bacteria > Acidobacteriota > Vicinamibacteria > Vicinamibacterales > 2-12-FULL-66-21 > JAICSD01. The sequence continues at coordinate 881 of JANPCT010000098.1, forward strand.
CCGCGCCGCCATGGGGCGTCACGACTTCCGCATGGCCCGTCATTGGGTCGACACCACCATCACCAGCCAGGGCTGGCGCGCCAAGGACATCGTCCACGACGCGTCCGACGAATCGTTCCCGGCCAGCGACGCGCCGTCATGGACGGCGGACATCGGGACGGTCCGGCGCTGAGCGCCACCTACAACCCTGCAGGAGCTGCTTGAATGCATATCGAATTGGAGTTCCCCGAAGACGCGCGCGAAGCGCGCGTGCGCTCGAATCGCAACCTCGGCGACATCGAACGATGGGCCTCGCTCGCCGCCGGCGCCGGGCTGGCAGCGTACGGCCTGTCGCGGTTCAAGTCGAACGGCTGGATCTACGCCGGCATCGGTGCGCTCCTGCTACGCCGGGGGGCCACTGCGCATTGCGACGTCTACGAAGCGGCGGGCATCAACACGGCGGCAACGTCCGACGACACGCGCGCGGCGCTCCGCGGCGCGCGGGGCGTCAACGTCCTGGAGAGCGTGACCATCAATAAGCCGGTCGAACTGCTCTACCGCTTCTGGCGCAATCTGGAGAACCTGCCGCAGTTCATGCGGCATCTCACGTTGGTGGAAAGAGTCACCGACACCATCTCGCACTGGCAGGCCGAGGGACCGGCAGGGACGACGGTGGAATGGAACGCGGAGATCTTCAACGAGATCCCGAACAAGCTGATTGCATGGCGCTCGCTCGAAGGCGCCGACGTCGTCAGTGCGGGATCCGTCAACTTCGACCGTACTTCTGACGGCCGCAGCACCCGCGTGACGGTGCACCTGCAGTACAGCCCGCCGGGCGGCAAGGTCGGCGCCGCAATCGCCCGGCTGTTCGGCAAGGACGGCGAGACCGAGATTCGCCAGGATCTCCAACGCTTCAAGGACATGGTGGAGTCCGGCAGCGCGACGACCACAACATAGCGCGCCATGATTTCATTTGCCGACTTCGAACGCGTCGACATCCGCGTCGGCCGCATCGTCCGAGCCGAGGCCTTCCCGGAAGCGCGGAAGCCCGCTTATAAGCTGGTGATTGATTTTGGTGACGAGATTGGCCTGCGCAAGTCGTCGGCACAACTGCCGGCCCGCTACGGGCGCGAAGATCTGCCGGGACGACTCGTCCTCGCGGTCGTGAACTTTCCCCCTCGCCAGATCGGGCCGGTGATGTCCGAGGTGCTCACGCTGGGGGTGCCGGACGGGTCCGGAGCAGTCGTGTTGATCGCGCCCGACGCAGACGTACCGCTCGGAGGCAAGCTCTTCTAAGAGGACGCCTTTTTTCTGTTCCTCGGCGGGCTCGACGGGCTCCGCGGTCGGCACGTGCGAGACGGCCCGACACACGTCTGTATCGGGCCGTCCGCTTTTGTAACCGTGCCGATGAGCGTTGGAGCGTCAGCGCCGACGCAAAGAGGAGCGCGTGGTCTTCTTCACGGACCGGCCCGTCGTCTTCGCGCCGCGCCCCGACGGCTTCGCCGGTTTTGTGACTGTACGGCGCGCTGCGGACTTCGGTGCCGCTCCTTCGTCGTGGTCCTCACCACCGGCGCCGTTCGCGTGGGCGCCGTCGGCCGCCGACTGATTGATGCCTCCTTCGGCGAGTGCATTCAGCTTTTCGTCGGCCGCTTTCTCTTCGTCGAGCGTCTGCTGAAGCAGAGAGGCAGCCTCCTCGTGGCCCATCGTCCGGGCCCAGGCGACGAGCACCCCGTAGGCCGCCATTTCGTAGTGCTCGGCGCGCTGGCCGCCTGCGATCAGACAGGCATCCATGGCCGCATCCTCGAAATCCTCCTCCATGACGGACTTGCCCTCTTCGATGATGCCGGCGATGCCGTCGCAATGCTTGCCGCGCACCTTCTCGCCGAGGCTGGCGAAGACCTTCTCCAGGCGCGCGACCTGGCCCTGCGTTTCGCGCAGGTGGCTCTCGAACGCGGCGCGCAGGGCCGGCGCCGTCGCAGCTTTGGCCATCTTCGGCAGCGCCTTGATCAGCTGCTTCTCCGCGTCATACGCATCGCGGATCTCGTCTATGAAAGCGTCGTGTAATGTCTGCTGTTCGGCCATTCTGTCTCTCTCCTCTTGTCAGGGCTACACCCGTGGTGGGTCGGTTTCGCGCGCGAAATATCGATGCGCGCCGAGCGCTGTGATGAAGGCGTCGATCGCCTGACCGGCGTTCCCATCCTTCGCGACGATTAATGCCAGGTCCGGCTTGCCCGATGGCAAGGCCGGGGGAATTGCTGCACGCTCGAGCAGGGCGGATGCGGCACCGAACGCCAGGATCGGTTTGCAGTGACGGTACTGTTCCTTGAGGAACTCGAGCGTCCGGGCATCGGCCGCGAGTGCGCTGATCGCCTCAGCGCCGTCGGGCAGCACCATGGCATCGAACAGTACCGACGGGGCCGCTTCCATCGAAACGTCGATCTCGATCGATTGACCGTTAGCGGCCGTGACGCGGCCGAGGCGTGCAGCCATGAAGCGCGGAACCGCGCCTGCGGCGGCCAGCCTGGCGGCAAGCGCCGTCAGCGGCTCACCCACCACTCCGTCGGCTACCGCGATGCCGATGCGCTTGGCGCGGATGCTGCCGTCGCCGGGACGCGCCGACAGTGACAGGCTCGGAGACGTCTCCACCTCCGGCTCGACGTGGGTTTCCAGCACCTTCGGCATGGGCAGCGGCATCGACGCGATGCCGAGCCCCTGCGCGACGGTTTCCGCGAGCTCTGGCGCAACGTTCATCAGGCCCGACACTTTCAGC
>JANPCT010000099.1:0-2693 GCA_031431095.1 Acidobacteriota bacterium
CGGGGTTCGAGGTCCGCGACGTCCATCCGACGCACTACGGCCGCATCTGCCCGATTGAGACGCCGGAAGGCCCGAACATCGGCCTGATCTCGTCGCTGTCGTGCTACGCCCGGATCAACGAGTTCGGCTTCATCGAGAGCCCGTACCGCAAGGTCAAGGACGGCCGCGTCATCGACTACGTCATCATCACCAACGCCGGCGGCAACACGAAGTACAAGGTCGGCGACATCGTCGAGGCGTCGGACGTCGGCGCCGACAAGGACAAGGCCGGCGATCCCGGGGCCGGCGGCCGCCGCCGCCGCGGTCTCGAGTACGAGCCCTATTCCTACTACCTCTCGGCGTGGGAAGAGGACCAGTACATCATCGCGCAGGCGAACGCCGCGGTGGACGAGAAGGGGACGTTCACCACCGACCGCGTCAACTCGCGGCAGGCCGGCAACTTCATCCTGCCGATGAAGGACAAGGTCGACTTCATCGACGTCTCGCCGAAGCAGCTCGTCTCCGTCGCCGCGTCCCTCGTCCCGTTCCTCGAGAACGACGACGCCAATCGCGCGCTGATGGGATCGAACATGCAGCGCCAGGCCGTGCCGTTGCTGCGGGCGCGCGCCCCCTATGTCGGCACCGGCATGGAATACATCACCGCGCGTGACTCGGGCGCCTGCATCGTGGCGCGCCGCTCGGGCACGGTGGACTACGTCGACTCCCAGCGCATCGTCGTCCGCGTCGAGGGAGAGTCGGAATCGATGTCGCGGGAAATGGGCGCCGACATCTACCCGATGACGAAGTTCAAGCGGTCGAACCAGAACACGTGCATCAACCAGAAGCCGATCGTCAGCGTGAACCAGAAGGTTCACAAGGGACAGATCCTGGCCGACGGGCCCTGCACGGAGCTGGGCGAGCTGGCGCTGGGACGCAACGTGCTCGTCGCGTTCATGCCGTGGCGCGGCTACAACTTCGAGGACGCGATCCTCATCTCCGAGCGTATGGTGAAGGACGACGCCTACACGTCGATCCACATCGAGGAGTTCGAGATCGAGGCGCGCGACACCAAGCTCGGGCCGGAAGAGATCACCCGCGACATCCCGAACGTCGGTGAGGGCTACCTCGCCGATCTCGACGAAAGCGGCATCATCCGCATCGGCGCACCGGTCAAGCCGGGCGACATCCTGGTCGGCAAGGTCACGCCGAAGGGTGAGACCCAGCTGACGCCGGAAGAGAAGCTGCTGCGCGCCATCTTCGGCGAAAAGGCCGGCGACGTGCGCGACGCCTCCCTCGTCTGCCCCCCGGGCATCGAGGGGATCATCGTCGGCGTGAAGATCTTCTCGAGGAAAGGCATCGAGAAGGACGACCGCGCCAAGGCCATCGAGAACGATGAGCTCGAGATGATGGAGAAGAACCTGCAGGACGAGATCCGCATCCTTCACGACGAAGTGAAGAAGCGCGTGATCAACATGCTGCAGCGGCAGGAATCGCGCGCCGACCTCTACGACGAGCACGGCCGCGAGCGCCTGTTGAAGAAGGGCACGGCGCTGACCGAGGAGGTCCTCCAGGGTCTCCCCTACGAAGCCATCGTCCGCCTGAAGGTGAACGCCGACGATCCGCGGCTGGAAGAAGACCTCCGCGAGCTCGAGGAGCGCACCGAGCGGCAGGTCGAAGTCATCCGCAACCAGTTCGAGGAGAAGAAGGAGAAAGTCCGTCGCGGCGACGAGCTGCCTCCCGGCGTCATCAAGCTGGTCAAGTGCTACGTCGCGATGAAGCGCAAGCTGTCGGTTGGCGACAAGATGGCCGGCCGCCACGGTAACAAGGGCGTCATCGCGCGCATCCTCCCGGAAGAGGACATGCCGTATCTGCCGGACGGCAGCCCGGTCGAAATCGTGCTCAACCCGCTCGGCGTGCCGTCGCGCATGAACGTCGGCCAGATCCTCGAGACGCATCTCGGGTGGGCGGCGCACGCGCTTGGCCTCTACTTCGCGACGCCCGTCTTCGACGGCGCGCGCGAGGCGGAGATCAAGGACTGGCTCGAACAGGCGGGCCTGCCGAAGAGCGGCAAGACGCCACTGTTCGACGGCATGACCGGGATGGAATTCGAACAGGACGTGACGGTCGGCTACATCTACATGCTGAAGCTGTCGCACCTGGTCGACGACAAGATCCACGCCCGGTCGATCGGACCCTACTCGCTCATCACCCAGCAGCCGCTGGGTGGCAAGGCGCAGTTCGGCGGCCAGCGGTTCGGCGAGATGGAAGTGTGGGCGCTCGAAGCCTACGGTGCGGCGCACATCCTCCAGGAGCTTCTCACCGCGAAGTCGGACGACGTCACGGGGCGCGCCAAGATCTACGAGGCGATCGTCAAGGGCGACGCGTCGTTCCAACCGGGGCTGCCGGAATCGTTCAACGTCCTCATCCGCGAGCTGCAGGCGCTCTGTCTCGACGTCGAGCTGATGAAGACGAAGAAGAAGCCGGTCGTCGAGGCGACGGAAGAAACGCCGGCGCTGACGGAGTCATAGCCGCGACTCGGGATCCGGGACCCGTGAGAGGCCGGACAGCCTGGCGAGTTGGCCGCGCCGGATTGTCGGTGATGGAGCCCAGGCGCTGTACCGGCAGCGCCTGCGGCCGCGCGAGCGAGCGAACGCGAGTCGAGCCGCAGCGCGTGGGGGTGGGGCCCCACGCGCATCAAGCAATGCAGACAGATC
>JANPCT010000100.1:0-3503 GCA_031431095.1 Acidobacteriota bacterium
GCAACAGAATCGTGATGACGGAGCTGGAGTTCCCGTCGAATCATTACCTCTTCGAGGGGTTCCGCCGCTACGGTGCGCAAATCGTCTACGTGCCTTCATCGGATCCGCTGCGCCTCGACCTGGATCGGTTCCTCGACGCCATCGACGAGCGAACGCAGCTGGTGCCGCTCTCGCTCGTCCTGTTCAAGAGCGCCTCCATCACGGATGCGCGAGCCGTGATCGAGAAAGCGCATCGCGTCGGCGCGCATGTGATCCTGGACGTCTACCAGGCCGCCGGCACGGTGCCGATCGATCTCGAGGCGTGGGAAACCGATTTCGCGGTCGGCGGATCGGTGAAATGGCTGTGCGGCGGACCAGGCGCCGGCTATTTGTACGTCCGGCCGGAACTCGCGCTCACGCTCAGTCCCGCGCTGATCGGCTGGGCCGCGCACGCCTCCCCGTTCGAGTTCGCTCCCGGGCCGGTGCGCTACGCCGGCAGCCCCGAGCGTTTTCAGAGCGGCACACCCAACGTGCCGGCATTGTTTTCCTGCCGCGCCGGGTATGAAATCGTTGCCGGCATCGGCGTGCCGGCGATCCGCGCGCGCTCGCTGATGTTGACGCGGCGGCTGATGGATGCGGCGCGGCGGGCGGGCTACCGCGTCAACACGCCCGACGCCGACGAGGAGCGCGGCGGCACCGTCATCATCGACGTGCCTGACGGGGCGGCAGCCGCCGACGGGTTGATCCGCCGCGGCGTGATCGTCGACTACCGGCCGGGCGCGGGCATTCGCATCGCCCCGCATTTCTACAATACCGAGGCCGAGATCGATCGCGCGATCGACACGCTCGGCGAGATCGCAGGACCGAGTTAGTGTCCCGTCGCAGTGGGTCGCGACACAATTCCCGGCCGGGTCAATCCGCCTCGCGGCGTTACGCTCGGATACTCCCGGTATCCGCGCTCGACGCGCCTTGCGATTCGGGCGCCGCGCCCGGGACTGATGCCACCATCCATTGGGACGGGACACTAGATGGCGATTGAACGCGTGACGGTACTCGGCGCCGGGACGATGGGGCATGGGATCGCGCATGCGGCAATCGCGGCAGGGTACAGGACGCGACTGTTCGATGTGTCCGACGCCGCCGTCGCGAAGGGCTGCGCCGCGATCGAGCAAATCGCGAAAAAGGGCGTCGAGATCGGAAAGATGACCGCCGCCGACGCCGCCGCCATGCTGGCGCGGTTATCGGGTACCAGCAGCCTGGCGGATGCCCTCGGCGACGCCGGCATGATCATCGAAGCGGCGCCGGAGAACATCGACCTCAAGCTCGCCCTGTTCGCGCAGATCCAGGCGCTCGCACCGGCGGACGCCATCATCGCCTCGAACACGTCCGCGCTGAGCCTCACCGAGCTCGCCGGATCGCTGAAGAACCCCGGGCGCGTTGCCGGGATGCACTTCTTCAATCCGGTCCACAAGATGAAGCTGGTCGAGGTCGTGCAGGCGCTCGAGACCGGAGCCGCGACGCTCGATGCGATCGCCGAGGTGTCACGCCGCATGGGTAAGGAGACCGTGCTCGTACGGGAGTCGCCGGGATTCATCACCACGCGCGTCAACGCCAGCATCGGCAACGAGGCCTTCTACATGCTGATGGAGGGGGTCGCGTCGGCCCGGGACATCGACAAGGCGCTGAAGCTGGGGCTGAATCATCCAATGGGACCGTTCGAGCTGGTCGATCTGGTCGGTCTCGACACGCGGCTGAGCATCCTCGAGTACCTGCACCGCAGCCTTGGCGAGAAATATCGCCCGTGTCCGCTGCTGGCGCAGTACGTCAAGGCCGGGCGCCTCGGACGCAAAGTCGGGAAGGGCGTCTATGAGTATTAAGGTCGACGTTTCAGAGTCGATCGCGACGCTGACGATTGACAGGCCGGAGGTCAAGAACGCGCTCGATCTTACGACGGTTGATGCCATCCGCGAGGCGCTGCGTCCGCTGGAACGGGAGGCGGGCATCGGCGTTCTCATCATCACCGGCGCAGGCGAGGCGGCATTCGTATCGGGCGCGGACATCAACGACATCCGCGCGCGCGGCCGTGATGAAGGGCTGGCGGCGATCAACTCGTCGCTGTTCGCGGAGATCGAACGTTTCCCGCACCCGACCATCGCGGCGATCAACGGCTATGCCCTCGGCGGGGGATGCGAGCTGGCGCTCGCCTGTGATATCCGCATCGCGTCCGAGGCCGCGAAGTTCGGCCAGCCCGAGCTCGGGCTCGGCATCATCCCGGGCGCCGGCGCGACGCAGCGCCTCCCGCGCATCATCGGCATGGGGCGCGCGAAGCACCTGATTCTGACTGGAGAGATCATCGACGCCAGGCAGGCCCTCGCGATCGGCCTGGTCAGCGTGGTGACCCCAGCGGGACAGCTGCAGATACGCGCGCGCGAGTTGGCCAAACGGATCCTGCGCCAGGGTCCGCTCGCCGCCCGGCTCGCCAAGATCGCGCTCAACGCGTCCGCCCGTGTCGACATGGATTCCGGCCTGCTGATCGAAACGCTGGCCCAGGCCCTCTGTTACGCATCTGACGACAAGCTCGAGGGGACCGCGGCGTTCCTCGAAAAGCGCAAGGCGAAGTTTACCGGCCGCTAGTGTGCGCCGCTGCCCGACTTGCGGAATCCAGCAGGCGGCATCCTCCGCCGCGTGCGCCACGTGCGGTCAATCCTTCATCTCATCCGAGGCCGAGACCGGCGTGGGCTGACGCCGCCGGGGTCCTCCGCGCAGGCCACGACCGGGATTGGCCCCGCTACCACATCATTCGCGTGCTCGGCGCCGGCGGCATGGGGGTCGTCTATCAGGCGTGGGACGCCGAGCTGAACGACGCGGTCGCGGTGCAGGTCATCCGACCAGAGGCGCTGGGGGACTCGAGTAACAGCGCGGAAATCGAGTGGCGTTTCAAGCGTGAGCTGGTGCTCGCCCGCAACGTCACGCGCCGCAACATCGTCCGCATCCACGACCTCGGCGAGCGCGACGGCCTCAAGTACCTCACGATGCCGTTCGTCGAGGGGGAGGATCCTCGTGGGCGCGACTTTCAGGCAGGATAGGCGACCATCAGTCGCCTCCGGTGAGGACTACTGGACGATTATCGTGCCGCGCAGCGCCGCGTTGCTGTCGTTGAGGTGGTCGTGATAGCCGCACGAGCCGGCGTTGGCAAAGTTGTGGGTGACCTTGGTTTGCCCGGCTGCGATGGAACCGAGACCGGCTTCGATTCCGGGGCACGTCCCGTGTTGCGGGTGGGGGTTCGAGGCCATCTCGTGCGGCCGCGTGTCGTTGTTGATGACGGTGACGGTCTGGCCGACCGCGACCGTCACCGAGCCCGGCGAGACGCCGGCGGCCGTGATAGTGATGGTGGCGCCACTCGCACCGTTGGTGCCGCCGTCCCTGCCCGCGCCGGGGCCACTGCTCGGCGAACTTGGCGAACTTGGCGAGCCGCCGCCGCAAGCGGCGACGACGCCGAGGGCCGCAAGAGCACAGGCGAGGCG
>JANPCT010000101.1:0-2933 GCA_031431095.1 Acidobacteriota bacterium
CTCGAAGGACACGGGATAGAAATTGTCGTCGGCGAGCGCGATGAAGCGGAAGCCGAGGCGGCGCAGGTCGACGACCTCCTTGACCACGCGGTCAACTTCGCGCTGTCGCGGCTCCTGGCCGTCGGTGCGCCAGACCGAGCAGAACGAGCAGTGCTTCGGGCAGCCGCGCACCGTCTGCACCGATGCCCACATGTACTTGTCTTTCGGCAGCAGGTCCCACCGGGCGGGCAGGAACTGATCGCCGGCGATGCGGCCGCCGTCGTACACGCGTTGCGGCGTCCCGGCGAAACAATCGGCGACGACCTTCGGCCAGATGACGTCGCCGTCGCCTTTGACGACCGCATGCGCACTGCCGTGCTCGTGCACCTCGTCGGGAAACAGCGTGGCGTGGATACCGCCGAAGACCACCCAGGCGCCGCGCTCGCGGGCGAGCCGTCCGACCTCATAGCCCCGCAGCGCATTGCCGGTGTGAATCCCTATCCCGACGACGTCACCCTTCACGACCTGGTTCATGTCCAGGGGCTCGAGTGTTTCGTCGAGGATATTCGGATCCCCCCACGTCGTCCCGGTCGCTGCCGCGAGAACGTATAACCACCGCGGCGTGATCACGGCCACACCGAAGGACAGGTTGCTTGGATTAATCAAATGAACGCGGGACGGCAACGGCTCACCTCACTGGGAATGCAGTATCATACTGTGTCTCAGCATCTTGCGGGGAGAAACCTGCCCTTTGGCGGGCAGGGGGAGCAAACTCATGGCACATCGCTCACGGCCGACCACCAACAAGCGCCAGCGGGAGCAGGCGCGAATCGCAAAACGGAACGACAAAGCCGCGCGTCTGGCCGATCGCGCCAAGAATACCGCGGATCGCCCAGGGCTTCCGGTCGGCGTCGATCCCGACATCGCCGACATCCGCCCGGGGCCGCAGCCCCTCGCCGACTGGCAGATCGACGAGGCCGCCGCAGAAGAAAAACCCGACGAGGCCTGACCCAACGGGACTCGGCGCGCTGCTTCGGCGGCTGCGCTGGAGTCGATCGCGATGGCCGGTAACCGCCGGTCCCGAGTGCCACGACGCCCTGTTCCCGGCTTACCAGTTCGACCCCTCACCTTCGCGCATGCCGGCCACGCCACGACCCGCGATTCGCCGGCCTCGCGTCAGCACGGCCGTTCGGAAGTGCGGCTCGTCGGTTCAATGGTCGTTAGTGGTTCGTCGTTAGTGGTTCGTCGTTAGCGGCTTGTCGTTAAGTGTACGCGCCCGAATCAGTTCACCCACTCGGCAATGAACACGTTGGTCTCCCCTTCGGCCTTCGCCTTGCGATTGGACGCGAACACCAGGTGCGTGCCGTCGGGGGAGAACATCGGGAAGCCGTCGAAGGTCTCGTTGAATGTCAGCTGTTCCATGCCGGTGCCATCGACGTTGATCAGGAAGATGTCGAAATTGCGCTGCTGCGGATCCTTGACGTTCGAGGCGAAGATCAGGCGCTTCAGGTCCGGGTGCCAGGACGGCGCAAAGCTCGCCGACGAGAGCGTCGTCACCTGCCGGTTGTTCCGGCCGTCGCGATCCATCACGTAGAGTTCGAGCTTCGTGGGCCGCCAGATGTGGTCCTTGAGGAGCGCCAGATAATCGGTGAGCTCGTTCCCGGGCTGGAGCGGACGGCCGCGATAGGCGATCCTTTTCCCGTCCCATGAAAAGAACGGCCCGCCGTCCGGGCCCGGGCTGGTGGTGAGACGACGCACGGCCGAGCCGTCCCCTTTCATCGTGTAGATTTCCATGTCGCCGTCGCGCACGCTGGTGAACGCGATCAGCCCATCGGGTGCAATCGTCGCCTCCGCATCGTACCCGGGCGTCGTCGTCAGGGCGCGCAGGTTCGAGCCGTCCGGGTTGGCGCGATAGATGTCGTAGCTTTCGTAAATCGGCCACACGTAGCCGCGCTCGAAGCTTGGCTTCGACGGGCAGGCCGCGCTCGCCTTGTGCGTCGACGCGAACAGGATGTCGGCCCCTGACGGATAGTAGTAGCCGCACGTCGTACGGCCGGTGCCGGTGCTCACGCGCTTCACGTCCGAACCGTCGATCTTCATCGTGAAGATCTGATCGCACGGCGATCCTTCACGAGTGGACTGGAAGATGAGCCGCGTGCCGTCCGGCGAGAAATACGCTTCGGCATTCTCACCGCCGAACGTCAACTGCCGGATGTTGCGCAGGTGCCGCTCGGCTGGCGCCCATCCCCGCGCCTGGATCCTCGATGAAGGGGCGGCGATCGTCGCCGCGAAGGATGTCAGACCTGCCACGCCACACGCGATCGCCAGCGCGGCCAGACCGGTCAAAACTGAGCTCATGCTGCTAAGATTACCCGAAGTGATGGAGGCCTCGCCGAGACCGCCGGTCCGCGCCCTGTTCATCTGCCACTACAACCGCAAGAGGAGCGCCACGGCGGAACGGATCTTCGGCAAGGACCCGTCCCTCGACGTGCTCTCGGCCGGCACCAGTGACGAGGCGATGGTGCAGGTGAACGAGCGGATGCTCGAGTGGGCCGACATCGTCTTCGTGATGGACGGCGAACAGATCGAGGCGCTCACGCAGATGTTCCCGCATCACGCCGCGCTGGCCGGGGTCGTGTGCCTCGACATCGAGGACACCTACCACTTTCTCGACCCTCAGTTGGTGTCGATCCTCACCGAACGCACTCTGCCCTACTTCGACAAGCTCCGTTCTGGCTCTGGGCTTCAGGCCTGACCGCCACGACATTGATCGTCGCGGTTAATTTTTCGCCGGGATCTCCGTAGTCATACGAAACTACTCGTAGGAGGCCTCGTGTTCGAAACCGCATGGCAGGACGTTCGCTATGGGTTGCGGCTGCTGCGCAAAAGCCCGCTCTTCACGCTTACCGCGGCACTGTCGCTGGCCATCGGGATCGGCGCGAACACGACGATCG
>JANPCT010000102.1:0-5642 GCA_031431095.1 Acidobacteriota bacterium
AGCCCATCACCGTGGTGGCGGTATTGGCGTTGTCGCCATTGATCAGGATCTGCACCTGCGGCTGGCGGCCGTTCGCCACATCGCGTCCGAACCCTTCCGGGATCACCAGGGCGGCGCGCGCGATGTTGAGATCGAGCAGCCGGTCGATTTCCTCGGGTCCGTAGGCATCCGCCACACGGTCGAAGTAGCCCGAGTTGACGAACGCCGACACCAGCGTCCGGCTCTGCGGCGTCGCGTCTCGATCCTGCACCGCGAGGGCAATGTGCCGGATGTCCCAGTTCAGCGCGTAGCCGTAGAGCAACAGGAAGAAGGCCGGTACGAAGACGATCGTCGTCAGCGTGCGCCGATCGCGAGAGATCTGGCGCAGCTCCTTGCGGTAGACGGCGAGGGCCTTGCTCACGCGACCCGCGCTCCCGCGGCGCGATCGATGACGTCGAGGAACACGTCTTCGAGCGACGGCGTCACCGCGGCGATGCCGTCCACGACAACGCCGGCCGCGCCCAGCCGCGCGGCAATCTCCTTCGGCGTGACGCCGGTCTGCCGCAGCACCGCGTGCACGGCGGTTCCGAACAGGCTGGTTTTTTCCACTTCGGGAAAGCTGTCGAGCAGCCGCATCGCGGCCACCGGCGCGGCGGCGCGAATCTCGAGGATCGGCCGGCCCGCGAACACCTGTTTCACCTCGGTCGTGGTGCCGATGGTCGCCAGCCGTCCCGCGTGGATCAGTGCCACGCGATGGCAGCGCTCAGCCTCGTCGAGGTAATGGGTCGTCACCAGCACGGTGACGCCGGCTTGCGAGAGCGCGTCGATCAGCCGCCAGAACTGGCGACGGGAGAGCGGGTCCACTCCCCCGGTCGGCTCGTCGAGAAACAGGATCGCCGGTTCGTGAAGAATGGCGCAGCCGAGTGCGAGCCGCTGGCGCCAGCCGCCAGCGAGATCGCGCGCCAGCGTGCCTTCGCGCCCCGCGAGTCCGGCCATCTCGATGACGAACGCCCGGCGCTCGGCGAGTTTCGCATCCGAGAGCCCGTAGATGCCCCCGAAGAACGCGATGTTCTGATCGACGGTGAGGAGCTCGTAGAGCGAGAACCTCTGCGACATATAGCCGATGCGGCGCTTCACCCCTTCGGGATCGCTCGCCACGTCGATGCCTCCGACGCGCGCGCTGCCGGAGGTGGGCGCCAGGAGGCCGCACAGCATCCGGATGGTGGTCGACTTGCCGGCGCCGTTGCTGCCGAGAAAGCCGAAGATCTCGCCGCGTGCGACTGCGAAGCTGACGCGATCGACGGCGACGAACTGACCGAACCGCCGCGTCAGATCGCGGACAACGATAGCCTGGGTGTCCGCGTCCGAAGAAGACGGCAGGCGTGCGGCGAGCGCGTCAGCGTCCAATGGCTCGCTCCAGCCGCGCTTCGGCGAGCCGGACACCGGCCACCGCGCGTGCGCGATCGAGCTCCGCCTGCAGGCGCGCCACCTGTGCGTCGAGCACGTCCGTGCCGTTCACGACCCCGGCGCTGTAGCGTTCGCTGATCACGCGTTCGGCTTCGGTGGCGGCACGCACACCATCCTCGGCCGCCGACACGGCCTCTCGGCTGGCGTCGAGCTCCAGCGCGCGACTGCGGACTTCAAACGCGACCTGTCGATCGAAATCCTCGACACGGCTCTCGAGCGCCAACGCGCCGGCCCGCGCTTCTCCCTGTTCCGCTGCCTTGCGGCCGCCGTCCCACAACGTCCACGTGACGTTGACGGATCCGTCCCACGACGTCTGCCAATCGCCGCGGCGCGGGAAAATACGGGGATTGGGACGCGCGTAGTCGTAGCCCGCGCCGACTGCAATTTGCGGCCGGGCGGCCGCGCCCGCGGCAGCTGCGCGGGCGTTGGCTGCCACCGCCCGCTGCTCGAGGGCCTGACGCTCGGGCCGGGCCTTGATCGCCGCCGCGACCATTTCTGCAGCGCCGCTGGACGAGGCCGGGCTGTGCGCGTCCGCCCCACCGTTCGCGGTGACGCGGTCGTCGCCCGTCAGCCGGCGCAGATCGGTTTCCGCGATCGCCCGCTGAGTGGACGCTTCGAGTGCGAGCAGCCGCTGATGCGAGGCCTGCGCTGCCGCGGACGACACGTCGTTGGGTGGGATCAGCCCTGATGCCAGCCGCGCCCGTACATCCTTGACGTGGACATTGACGACCTCGAGCGAACGCCGGACGAGCGCCTCGGTGTCGCGAGCGGTCACGACCGCCCAGAAGGCGCGTGTGACTTCGAGGCGCAGGTCCGCCTGTGCCGCCTCGAGATCCTTGCCTATCGCCGTCCGTTCCGCGCGCGCGGCGCGCTCCAGTGCATCGGCGCGGCCACCGGTGTAGATGGGCCACTGCAGATCGAGACGGGCTCGAAGGTTGTCCGGGATATCGGGATAGACAACCTGGGGACGTCCGCCGGGAACGGCAATGACGAATTCATCGACATGGTTGGTGCGCAGGTAGCTTCCCTGAGCGGCGACCAGCGGCCGTCCGGCGGCGCGGCGGCCGGCAACGGCGTAGTCTGCAGCCTGACCGCGTGCCTGCAGCTCGGCGAGCCTGCGGCTGTTCGCCACCGCCTGCGATATCGCCTGGTCGAGGGTGATCGGCACGCTCGGCGACTCCTGCGCTGACGCGCCGGAGGTCCACACCATCGTCAGCATCACGGTCGTCGTCAACAGCGGAACGAGTGGGCGCGATTTCATGGTCGCTGTCCTGTAATCAAGTCGATGAACACGTCCTCGAGGGACGCAACGATCGGCCGCACGCTGACACCTTCGATCCCCAGGCCCTGTTCGATCGCGGCGGCGACGCGAGCCTGCGAACCCGATTGCACGCGCACGTGCGCGCGATCTCCGAACGGCTGCACGTCGTCCACTCCGGCCATGCGGGCGATGCGTTCGACGGCGGGCCTCGACCCCGGGGTGATGACCTCGAGCAGCCGGCCGGTCATGCGCTGCTGCAGGTGCGCGGGCTCGTCGAGCGCGAGGAGCCGTCCCTCGTGCAGCAGCGCGACCCGGGCACAGCGCTCCGCTTCGTCGAGATAGGGGGTCGCCATGACGATCGTGAGCCCGCGGGACAGAAATTCCGACAGCAGCTTCCAGAACTCGCGGCGCGACACCGGGTCGACGCCGGTGGTGGGCTCGTCGAGGAGCAGGATGCGCGGCTCGTGCACCAGCGTGCAGGCGAGCGCGAGTTTCTGTTTCATGCCACCGGAAAGCCGATCGGCGCGGCGCGCCCTGAACGGCGTCAGCTGCGTCATGTCGAGCAGCCGATCGCGCGCGGCCGCGTACTTTGTGAGCCCGTGAATTTCGGCGAAGAACGCGATGTTCTCGTCGATCGTCAAGTCGCCATACAGACTGAATCGCTGTGACAGATAGCCGACTTCGCTGGTGATGGCTCGGTGGTCGGCAACCGGATCGCGGCCGAGGACGGCAATCTGTCCCGCATCGGGCCGCAGCAGACCACCCGCCAGCCGGATCGTGGTGGTCTTGCCGGCGCCGTCTGGGCCGATCAGCCCGAACATCTCCCCCGCACGCACGTCAAAAGTGAGCTCCGCAATGGCGGTGACGGCGCCATACCGGCGCGTGACGCCGGTGAAATGAATCGCCATCATTGCCCGCCGCCGGCCGGCCGCAGTTCCGCCTCGATGGGCATCCCTGGCTTGAGCACGCCCTCTTTGTTGTCGGCTGTCACCTTGACACGGTAAACGAGCTTCGATCGCTCGTCGGCGGTCTGCACGTTCCGCGGCGTAAACTCCGCTTTGGGCGAGATGAACGTGATGGTGCCGGTGAGCCGCTGACCGGCATCTGTCACCAGCGTCGCCAACTGCCCGATCTCGAGGCGCGGTACGAGACGTTCGTCGACATAGAGATTGGCCCACGCCTCCTCGAGATCGGTGATGACGACGATGGCGGCGCGCGGCTGTGCCATCTCGCCGGCATCGAGCAGCCTGGCGGTGACGACGCCACCGACGGGCGCCCGCACGACGGCGTCAGCGGCATTCTTTTCCAGCGTGGCGACCTGCGCGTCGGTGGCAGACACGCGCGCCCGCGCCGCCGCGATCTCCTGCGGCCGGGCCCCGGCGCGCGCCCGGGCGACCGCTTCGGCGGCGGCCTGCGCCCGCTGCTGCGTGCCGCGGAGCCGCGCTGCCGCAACGTCCCGCCTCGTCGCCGCGTCGTCCCTCTGCTTGACAGAGCCGGCGTTCGCGCGCAGCAGACCTTCGAAGCGTTCGAAATCGGCGGCGGCCGCGTCGAGCTCGGACTGTGCGCCGCTCACGTCCGACTGTGCCGACTGCGCCTGCGCCGCGGCCTGGCGGATGTCTTCCGGACGAGATCCGGCGCGCACCAGCGCCAGCTGCGCCTGCGCCTGCTCGCGATCCGCCCCGGCGCGCCGCAGCGCAAGGTTCGTGTCGGAGGTGTCGATGCGCGCGACGACGTCGCCGGCGGCGATGCGATCGCCTTCGCCGACTCTGACCTCGAGCAGGCGGCCACCAACTTCCCCCGCGACGCGCACCTCGGTGGCTTCGATGTAACCGGTGGCGCGATGGGCCGCGGCCGGTGCGTCGCGGTGGCATGCGGTGAGGGTGAGCAGCGACAGCGCAAGGCCGCACGCGGCGGTGTGGCGCGCGGAGACGACGCCGGCTGGTCTCGTCATGTGATCTTTCCTTCGAGCTGCGCGAGTGTGAGTCGCTGGATGTGGGCGACGACCATGTCGATGGACACTGATGACACGCCGCTGACGCCGGCGCGCGCGATCTTCTGCCGCAGCGGGCCGGTTGCGAGAAAGAACATCAGCGGGGCGATGATGCCGCCCTGCACCAGCAGCGGATGCGTCGGCTGAAAACGGCCGGCGCGCACGCCTTCGGCGATGATGCCGCCGAGTGCGCCGAGCACCTCGCGAACGTAGCCAAGCGTGACGGCATCGACGTGGGCGGCGCCTTCCGCGATTTCGCGGAGCCAGATGGGCGGAAAATGCGGCCGCGCCTGCGCTTCGTGGACGATCGCCGCGACGTAGGCGCGCACCTTGTCTTCCGGGGAGGCGTCCGAGGCCGCGACGCCGGTGACGCCGCGGCGCACCGCGTCGAACATGTCGCGCAGGATCTCGCGATAGAGCGCGGCCTTGCTCTTGAAGTGGTAGTAGATCATCGCCTTGTTCAGGCGCGCGCCGCGGGCGACGCGGTCCATGTTGGCGCCGGCGTAGCCACGTGCGGCAAATTCGGCGGCGGCGGCGGCGAACAGGCGGTCGCGTGAGGCGAACGGGGAGGCTTTCGGCCGCGCCATAGAATTAACTAACCAGATAGTTAACTAGAACGGGCGGATCTGTCAACCCTGGTGGCATCCGCCTCAAGCCTGGCTGGCTACTGGAGAAGTGGCGCCTTCGGACCTTCCGCCTGAAGGCGGAAACTACAGAGACTCCAGCCAAGTCCTCTCAGGAAACGCCAACTATGAACTCTCAGGGACTCCAACCAAGAGCTCTCAAAACGCCAACGAAGGGTCTCGGGAACGCCAACGAAGGGCTCTGTAGTTTCCGCCTTCAGGCGGAATTCACTCTCTCTCTGGAGCCTGGAGCCCAAAGCCCGGAGCCCGGCCTACAGCAACTGCGACAGTCGCGCGTAGCCGGCGCGGCTGACCGGCAGCC
>JANPCT010000103.1:0-3825 GCA_031431095.1 Acidobacteriota bacterium
GCCTGCCTGGTAGACGTCGACGATGAACTGGTCGCGAAGACCGCCCGCGAGGATCTCATCTGCCGCGCGGCTGATGGCATCGCCAACGGCCGCATCGAGTCGGGACAGTGTCGTGTTCGCGCGCGCGCACGCCTGCTTGATGAGGACGGTGGCGGTCACGAGCGGCGGTGGCGCGGCCATGCCGCTGATCGGAAAATTCTCGACGGCGCGCTGCGTCTGCACGCCGTAATAGGCGCTGGCCGGCACGTGCAGCTCGCCGAGAGGATCGCGCTCGACACGCGTGTCCATTTACCGTCAATTATACTGCTCGCTATGCTTCCGTCCTTCTTCGACAGCGTCGTCGATCTCATTACCCGCACCTCGACCGATCTGCCTCCGGACGTCCGCAAGGCCATGGCGGCGGCGCTGGCCACCGAGGCGCAGGCGACCCGGGCCGGCCAGGCGCTGACGATCATCGCGCAGAACATCGATCAGGCGGCGAGCTGCGAAGGGCCGATCTGCCAGGACACCGGGATGCCGACGTTTGAAATCAAGGTGCCGGTCGGAGCCAACCAGATCTGGCTGAAGCAGCAGGTCAGGGCGGCGATCGCCGAAGCGACGAAACGCGGCAAGCTGCGGCCGAACTCGGTGGATTCGATCACCGGTGAAAATTCCGGCGACAATCTCGGGCCCGGAACTCCGATCGTGCACTTCGAGCAATGGGAACACGACGCGATAGAAGTGAAGCTGATCCTCAAGGGCGGCGGCTGCGAGAATACCAACGCGCAGTACGCGCTCCCGGCCGACCTGGATCACCTCGGCCGGGCCGACCGCACGCTCGACGGCGTGCGCAAATGCATCCTGCACGCGGTCTGGAAGGCGCAGGGCAAGGGCTGCAGCCCGGGCTCCGTCGGCGTCTGCGTCGGCGGTGACCGCACGTCCGGGTATCTGCACGCGAAAGAACAGTTGTTCCGCACGCTCGATGACGTCAACCCGGATCCACGCCTGGGCGCAATCGAAGACGCCGTCATGGACGCCGCCAACCAGTTGACCGTCGGTCCGATGGGGTTCGGCGGCAAGACCTCGCTGATCGGCTGCAAAATCGGCGCGCTCAACCGGCTGCCCGCCAGCTTCTTCGTGTCGATCGCATACGACTGCTGGGCGTTCCGGCGTCTCGGCGTCACGCTCGACTCACGCACCGGCGCGATCGTGTCATGGCTGTACCGTGACGGGGAAACGCCGTCCGTGCCGATGCTGACGGCGGCGCAGCTCGCCGCCGGCTTTCCGCGCACGGGACGCGAGGTGCACCTGCGCGCGCCGATTGCCGACGAACAGATCCGCGCCCTCAAAGTGGGCGACGTCGTCCTCGTCTCCGGCCGCATGTTCACGGGGCGCGACGCGGTGCATGCACACCTCATGAAGAATGAGCCGCCCGTCGATCTGCGCGGCGGTGTGCTCTACCACTGCGGTCCCGTTGTCGTGAAGGAAGCCGACGGCCCCGGCGAAGGAGGATGGAAGGTTACGGCTGCAGGGCCGACGACGAGCATCCGCGAGGAGCCCTATCAGGCGGAGATCCTGAAGCGATACGGCGTGCGCGTCGTCATCGGCAAAGGGGGAATGGGTGCGAGGACGCTTGGCGGGCTGCAGGAGTCGGGCGCCGTTTATCTGAACGCGATCGGCGGCGCCGCGCAGTTCTACGCGCGCTGCATCGACCGGGTCGCCGGGGTATCGCTGCTGCAGTTCGGCACGCCTGAAGCGATGTGGCACCTCGACGTCACCGACTTTCCCGCCATCGTCACCATGGACGCGCACGGCAACAGCCTGCACACGGATGTGGAGACGGCTTCCGGCGCGCAGCTCGAAACAATGCGAGTTCTATTTGAATAGCCCCCGCAACCCGGCCACCGGATCGACGCCGCCGTCGAAATGGATTCTTACTGTCCGGCGGTCGTGTGCTTCGAGCGTCTGGTAATCGCCGACCGCCTGCGCGCGTTTGAGCTGTTTGAACGAGAAGGGCGCATCGGGGACGAGCGTCTCGGTCACATCTTCGCCGGTGATCACGAAGGCGACGATCGTGTTCGGCCCACCCTTGTGATACTGGCCGGTCGAGTGGAGATAGCGAGGGCCGATGCCGAACGTGCTGGCGACCTTCGCCCGCGCGCGGATCGCCGTGCGGATCTCGCCGATGGCCGCTTCGAGCGCCGGGTCAGCCGGCAAGTACGAAAGAAACGCCACGTAGTCGTGTTCGCCGAGCGACGCGACGGCGGCATGGACGACGTCGGACGGCGAGGCGCCTGAGAAGCGTGACGAGAACACCGATACGCCCCCCGCGGAAGCTGCCGGCGTGCCGCCGCTGAAGTCCCCTTTCGCGAGAATCGCCTTCGTCTTGTCTTTCGCTTCCGCCACGTTCGGTTCATCGAACGGATTGATCGCGAGAAGCGCGCCGGCCACGGCCGTCGCGAACTCCCAGCGGAAGAACTCGGCTCCGAGGCTCGCCACGCGCGTGCTGAGACGCAGCACGGGATGCCCGGCGCTTTCGAGCGCGTCGAGCCGCGCCGCGTCGGGTGCGTCGCGGTCCGTCGAGATCGCGACGAAGCAGCGGTCCGTGCCGTAATCCGCGGGCGAGCCGAGCGGTTCGTCGACGATCGGCACGAGCCCTTGGCCATGCTTGCCGGTGCTCTCGGCAACCAATTGCTCGATCCACAAGCCCAGCGCGGCAAGTGAGCCGGGCAGGACAACCGTCAGCTTGTCGCGTCCGGCGATCGCCGCGGCACCGATGAATGCGCCGAGCGTCAGGCCAGGGTTCTGCTGACTCTCCTGACGGCAGCCTGCCGCCATGTCGACGGCGCCGGCGAGCATCTCCCGCATTGGGCCGCCGATGATCGCGCCGGGCACCAGGCCGAAGAGTGACAGCGCCGAAAACCGTCCGCCGATGTCGGGAGGATTCAGGAAGATCTTTCGATACCGGCGCGCTTCGGCGAGGTGGGCGAGTTCTGTTGCCGGGTCGGTCACCGCGACGAAGTGACGGCCGGCCGACTCGCCGAGTGCCCCCGTCATGCGGGCCCAGAACAGTTTCTCCATCGAAGCCGGTTCGATCGTCCCCCCGCTCTTGCTGGCGACGAGAAACAGCGCGCGCGCCGGGTCGAGATCGCGGACGACGCCGGTGATGGCCGCTTCGTCGGTCGTATCCAGCACCACGACTCGAGGAAAACCCTGGCGCGTCCCATACACCGCGCGCATCACCTCGGCACACAGGCTGCTGCCCCCCATGCCGAGGAGATACATGGTCGAAATGCCGTCGCGCCGCACATCGTCGGCCAGGGCCTCGACGCCCTCCAGTTCGGGCTCCATCCCAGACGGCACGTCCAGCCAGCCCAGCCGGTTGGCAATGGATCGGGCGGCGGACCCGTCGGGCTCGGACGTCCAGACGGAGACGTCCCGCTGCCAGATGCGTCCTATAACGTGTTGATCCAGCAGGGCCTGGGCGGCCTGACGGGCGGGTTCGAAGACGACGTTGGCCACCGCGCCAGTGTATAATTAAGGACGACCCTAGGAGAATGGCAGAAATGAACATCCATGTGACCCCCTCGGCGGCAGAGAAGATTACCGAGCTGCTCGCGGAAGAAAACAAGACTGACGCGGGCCTCCGTGTATTCGTCCAGGGCGGCGGGTGCTCCGGCTTCCAGTACGGACTGATGATCGACGAGGGTGAAGGCGACGCCACGACTGACGCGATCATCGAGACCAACGGCGTCAAGCTGCTGGTGGATCCGATCAGCGCGCGCTACCTCAAGGGCGCCGAAGTGGACTTTGTCGACAACGTCACGGGCGGCGGCTTCACGATCA
>JANPCT010000104.1:0-3656 GCA_031431095.1 Acidobacteriota bacterium
GCCGAATTGCCCGAGCGTGACCACGCCAAGTGCCGGATGGGTGACGGCATGACGGCCGCGCCCGCTGTCGAGCATGGCCAGTGCGGCGTCGAGCTTCTCCGCCGCTTCCGCCAGCGCCGCGAGCGCATCATCACGGCGGACCGAGGCAGGCGGTTGAACGCGCTGCGGCGCCTCGAGCTTGTTCGGTATCCCACGCGCGATTTCCGCCCATGGTTTTTCCGCCCCCTCGGCTACCGGCTGCGCGCCGGGCCGCGCGCCCGAAACGAGCGCGGCGAAAGACGCGTCAACGGCGGCCACGTGCCAGCCGATCTGCGCCGCCGACCAGCCGCCGTCGGCCGGCACGCGCTCCGCCGCGGCGGCGGACGCATCGGTCAGCCGTTTCACGAGGCGCGCATGCGCCTCCCGATAGGCCTGCCGCGCTCGATCGATTCGTTCGCTGTGCGATTCCACGTGTCTCTCCATGCCGCCTCCCGGGCGAATCCCATTACGCGGCGACTAGCCGCCGAAGAACGACGGGATGGGCATGTCGCGCATCGTGTGCAGGCCCGGCGTGACTTCGAGGATCTTCGGGATCGAGTTGACCGTGATCGACGCCGTCGCGACGTCACCGTGGACGCCGCCGGCGATCCGGCTCCGGATGTTCGGCGATCCGGCGATGTCCACCTGGTCGTAGGACTCCGGGGCGCCGAGATAGGCCTCCATGTGCAGCGTGATGATCGGTTTGCCGTTCTGGTAGCCGATGCCGTCCTGCACCAGGCCGCAGACGTAGCCGGCGTCCACCGCGAGGAACTCGCTCGCGACGGTCGCGGTCGCAATCTTCGGCTGGATCTCGTCGGTAATCTTGTCCACCCTCCAGCCCATCGCGTCGGCGATCATCGACACGGACTCGGCCAGGCCCACATGGCGGACGGTGCCATCGTCGACCTTCTTCTGGAACTGCTCGCGCGTAAGCCCGGCGCCGATCTTCTGCTGGAAGGGAAGGCGGCGGACGCGCGCATCCTGGATGCGATCGACGCGGATGCTGTCGACGCGCTCGCACACACCGGTCAGCGTAATCGGCAGCGCGTCCATGGTGAAGCCGGGGTTGACGCCCGTGCCGAGCACCGCGACCTTGGCCTTCCTGGCCATCTCGTGCAGCGCGCGCGCATATTTCATGTTGCCGCTCGTCGGATAGGCAAGCTCCTCGGTGGTCGAGACGATCGGCACCTTCAGCTTGAGGATCTCCTCCATCTGCGGCAGCACGTTCTTCAGGGACGACACCGTGCAGAGCACGACGACATCAGGACGGGTGGCCTTGATGGTCTTCCTCGCGTCGTTCGAGATCTTCACGCCAAGCTTGCGGCCCACGCCCGCAACGTCCGCGAGATCGCGCCCCGCCTTGGCGGGATCGATGTCGACCGCGCCGACGATCTTGAAGCCGCGCCGCGTGGCGATCTGGCGCACGACGGCCGCGCCAATAGGACCCAGGCCGTAATGCAGAACCCGGATGGGTCCCTTGCGTTTCGCCATCTATAACTCCTGTCGTGATGAATCCAAGCGGCCGATTATACCTTCCTTGATGTAGGATGCCGCAGAGTGAAACCGGGCCCCGACGCGACGGTTGGACGCGCGCTGCGGGACGGACTCGCACGCGTCACGGCCGCGCCTGCGACCGTCGCCGGCACGCTGGCGCTCACGCTGCTCTTCTCCCTGCCTCCGCTGCAGCCGCATCTGACCCCGGCTGACGTGCTCTTCTCCCATTACCTCACGTTCGCGACGTGGCCTCCAGGGTTCGCCGCCATGCCTGTCTGCCTGTGGCTGCTGGCCAATCTCGGTGCCGCGGCCGGTGGGCTGGCCAACCTCGTCTCGGACGCGGTCTGGCTCGTGCTCTGGTCATTCCTGCTTGGCGGCCTGATTGACCGCTTTGCCCGCAATCGACCGACGCGAGGACCGGGATTCTTCGGCGCCTGCGGCGCACACTTCGGGCCGATGCTGCGGCTCGGACTGACGGAGCTGGCGTTCGATCTTGCCGCTTTCCTGCTGCTCGCGCCGCGGATCGCCGCTCGTCCGTACGTCCGGGCCGTCACGCTCCTGCTCGTGGTCGCCGTCGGCGTCGTGGTGCACTACGCGCGAGTCCGGCTGGTGGTGGAGGACCGCCGCAGCGCCGCGGCGGCGATCCTCGCAGGCGGCAGGTTCGTGCGCCGCAATTTCGCAGGCGCGGTGACGATTTACCTGCTGTTCGGCGCCTGTCTCGTCATCCCCTACCTTCTCCTCCTCAACACGCGGACTGCCGACGGAACCTGGTTGCTGCTTGCCGGCGGGGAGGTGCTCATGGCCCTGCAACTGTTCCTCGCGCTCGCATCGCTTGCGGCCGCCACCGCCCTGTTTCAATCACGACTGGCACACGCGTCGTATACTGCTGGGCCACAGCTGGTCTGGCCCGAGTCGCCTGCCGCTGAAGCGATTGCCAACCTGGCGCCGTCGATTCATTCATGACGCCCCGTTCCTTCCGAAACGCGCGCCTCCTCATCGTCGACGATGAGGACGCCAACCTCGAGATCCTCCAGCGCATCCTGACGCGCGCCGGATTCTCGAAGATCGAGTCGACGAACGACTCGCGGCGCGCCACGGCCCTGTATGTCGAGCACCGCCCAGACTTGATCCTGCTCGATCTCCACATGCCCCACATGGACGGCCTGGAGGTCATGGAGCAGCTGAACGAGATCGCGGAGGCGTCGTACCTCCCGATCCTGATCCTGTCTGGTGACCTGACGCCCGAGGCGCGCCGCGACGCGCTGTCGAGGGGCGCCAAGGATTTCGTCAACAAGCCGTTTCAGCAGGACGAGCTGCTGCTGCGCATCAGGACCCTGCTCGAGACGCGCTTCCTCTACATCCAGATCCAGGGGCAGAACCAGCTCCTCGAAGCCAAGGTCAGGGAGCGCACGCGGGAGCTGGTCGAAGCGCAGATCGAAATCATCGAGCGTCTTGCGGTGGCGGCCGAGTTCCGTGACGACAACACGGGCCAGCACACGCACCGCGTCGGCCAGATGTCGGCGCTCCTCGCGAAGCAACTCGGGTTACCGGACACCCAGGTTTCGCTGATTCGCCGCGCCGCCGAACTGCACGACGTCGGCAAGATCGGCGTGCCCGACGCGATCCTGTTGAAAATCGGCAAGCTGACCCCGGAAGAGTTCGAGGTCGTCAAGACCCACACCGTCATCGGCGCCCGGATTCTCTCCGGCGGCAAGTTTCCGCTGCTCCGCCTCGCCGAGGAGATCGCGTTTTCCCACCATGAGCGTTGGAACGGCGACGGCTACGCGCGGATGCGCGGTATGGACATCCCGCTGGCCGGACGGATCGTGGCGGTCGCGGATGTCTTCGACGCCCTGACGCAACAGCGGCCCTACAAGCCGGCATGGCCGGTGGCCCAGGCGATTGCCGAGATCGATCTCCAGCGCGGACGGCAGTTCGATCCCGAGGTGGTCGAGGCTTTTCTCCGCGTCATCGAGAATTCCCCGCCCGAAGCCTCCTGATATAGTCGCGTCCCATGAGTCGGCGGACGGAGGGGATCGTGGAATGGCTGCGCCGGCAGCTGACGCAATCCGGCGCCCGGGGTTTCGTGTTCGGGTTGAGCGGCGGTGTCGATTCGGCGGTCGTCGCCGGGCTGTGTCATGCCG
>JANPCT010000105.1:0-6538 GCA_031431095.1 Acidobacteriota bacterium
GCGATCCCTGCCCCGGAAACAGCAAACCGATGCGCGGCAACTGCCCGTCGAATTCGTGTGCCGCGCCGGCGCCAGATTCGAGCAGGGACACCGCCTGGGATGCGGTGGCACAGACAATCGCCCTGCGGTGGGCGTAGGCGACACGCCCGGTGTCGAGGGTGAACGCCGCATCCGCGAAATTGATCCCGGGCGTCTCGCGAAGATGCGCGGCCAGTCGTGCGCTGGCGTTCTCGAGCGACGCCGCCGAACGCGCCGAGAGGGTGACGAGCTGCTGCGGCCGCGACGGCGCGGGCGCGGGCGCAACCGGCGCCTCCTCCAGCACGACGTGCGCGTTGGTCCCGCCGATTCCGAACGAGCTGACACCGGCGCGCCGCGGCACGCCTGCCGACGTGCCGGTCCGCCACTCCACCGGGGCCGCGGCAACGTAGAAGGGCGTGCGCTCCATCTCCACCTGAGGGTTGGCGCGGCGGAAGTGGAGCGTCGGCGGGATGACGCCGTTCTCCAGGGCGAGCACCGTCTTGATCAATCCCGATACGCCCGCCGCTGCGTCGAGGTGGCCGATGTTGCTCTTGACCGAGCCGATGGCGCAGCTGCGCGGCTTCAGTGCGACATCGCCGAACGCGCGCGCCAGCGCCTGGACTTCGATCGGGTCCCCGAGCGACGTCCCGGTGCCGTGCGCTTCCACGTAGCCGATGGTCTGCGGCGAGACGCCGGCATCCGCCAGCGCTTCGACGATCACCTGGCCCTGGCCGGTGACGGCGGGCGCCGTGAAGCCGACCTTGGAGGAGCCGTCGTTGTTGATCGCGGAGCCAAGGATGATCGCGCGGATCGTGTCGCCGTCCTCGATGGCGTCGTCGAGCCGCTTCAGCATCACCACACCGGCGCCGTTCCCGAACACGGTGCCGTGCGCGTCGGCGTCGAACGACCGGCAATGCCCGTCGGACGAGTAGACGCTGCCTTCGTGAAAGAAGTAGCCCTTGCGGCGCGCCACGTCGATCGCCACGCCGCCGGCCAGCGCCGCATCACTCTCGAAATTCAGCAGGCTCTGGCAGGCCATGTGGACCGCGACGAGCGACGTCGAGCACCCAGTCTGGACGTTGCACGCCGGTCCGCGGAGGTTGAACTTGTAGGCGACGCGCGCCGTCATGTAGTCCTTCTCGTTCGAGAGGACCGTCTGCAGGATGCCCGCCTTGTCGTCGAACACTCCCGCGGGGAGCAGGTTCCAGGTGACGTAGCTGTCAAAGATGCCGCCGCCGAACACCGAGATGGCGCCCTCGAACCGGGCCGGATCGCAGCCGGCGTCCTCGAGCGCCGCCCAGGCGCACTCGAGGAAGACGCGGTGCTGCGGATCCATCAGCTCCGCCTCGCGCACGGGAATCCCGAAGAACGCCGCGTCGAACATCTCCATGTCGGCCAGCGTCGACGCCACCGGCACGTGATTCGGGCTGGCGATGTCGGCCGGGGACGCACCCGCGGCCAACAGCTCCGCCTCGGTCAGGCGGCGCACGGACTCGATGCCGTCGCGCAGATTGCGCCAGAACTCGCCGGGGCTGTCGGCGCCCGGAAGGCGGCACGCCAGCCCGATGATGGCCACGGCGGAGCGATTGTCGACAGGCGAGGCCATCAGGCTCCCAGTGGCTCCCCGGCCGCGCGAAGTTTTTTCTCACGCCGCCGCTCGCCTCGCAGGCGGCTTCCTTCGGCGGCCGGGCCCGCAGTGCTTCCCTGCGCCTCGATCAACGCGGCCAGGGAGGCCACGGTTGGCGCCTCGAACAGCGTCACGGCTGATACTTTCGCATTGAGCTGCTTCTTGAGCATCGACGTGAGCTGAATGCCGAGCAGAGAGTCGCCGCCGAGCTCGAAGAAGCTGTCGTTCACGCCGACGCGATCGAGGGCGAGCAATCCCTGCCAGACGGCAGCGAGCGCCCGCTCCAGGTCGGTCCTCGGCGCGACGAACTCGGTCTGGAGATTCGGCCGGGGCAGCCGAACCATCTGCGACGCTTCGGCGACGGCGGCCTCCGGCGACTCGAGGACTGCCGCCAGCTTGACCCACTGCTCGATACGCGCGGGCAGATCGCCGGTCGAGACCACGACCTGGCCGCCGGTTTCGTACGCGAGGATCCGCCCGAACACGTCGGCTCCCTCGGCGCCGGTCATGACGAAACCGCTCACAGCCTTCCCGGCCTTCTGCAGCTCCGCTTCGTCTTCGGCGCGCAGCCAGCCGTCCCAGTTCACCGTGATCCACGGGAAGGGGCTGGTGCGGTTGCGCGCGTGCGCCACCGAGTCGAGAAAGGTATTCGCCGCCGCGTACGCCGCGTAGCGCAGTCCGCCCAGGATGACTGACAGGGACGACACCAGCATGCAGAAGTCCAGCGCCCGGCCCCGCATCACGTCGTCGAGCACCGTCAGCGCCGTCACCTTCGGCTCGAACTGCCGCGTCACGATGTCCACGTCCGTTTCGAGCACGGTACGGAAGGCGTCGCCGGTGACGAGTCCCGCGGCATGGATGACGCCGTGCACCGCACCGAAGCGCTGCTCCGCCTGCGCGAACGCGCGCGCCACCTGTTCCCGGCTGGCCGCATTCGCCTGCACGACGAGGACCTCGCCGCCGAGCTCCCGAATGCGGCGCAGCCGCTTGATGCGCAGCGACATCGGGTCGCCGGCGCCGGTCTGGCGCACGTATTCGTCCCACGTGCTCTCGTCGGGCATTCCCGAGCGCCCGAGCAGCACGAGCTTCGCGTTTACCGTGCGCGCGAGATATTCCGCGAAGTGCAGCGCGATATCGCCGAGCCCGCCGGTGATGAGGTAGACGCCGTTTGGCCGCAGCCGCGCCGGCATCACGGCGGTCGGGGCGAGCCGCAGCGGCCGGAAGGTCTCCACCCATCGCAGCCCCGCTCGGTACGCCACCACCGGATCGCCCGAGGCGACAGTCGCCTCGTGCAGCAGGCGGACCGTCATGCCATCGGCGAGCGCATCGCCCGGCGACGCGAAATCGACCGTCCGCACCGCCAGGTTCGAGTGCTCCTGCGGAATGACGCGGCACAAGCCGAGGACCGGCGACTTGCCCGGGCGAAGCCCCTCGCTCCCGGTGACGTCCTGCACGCCCGTCGTGACCACCGTGATCCGCACGAAGCCGGCGTTCGCGTCGGCCAGTGCCTGCGCCAGCAGGGTCAGGCTCCAGAAGAGCGCGTGGTGCTCCCGCTCCATCACGATCGAGCCCGCCACCGGCAGCTTGGCGTCCCCCGCACCCCAGCAGTGCAGCACACGATCGGGCAGGCGGCCGCTACGAGTGAGCTCCTGGATCACGCGGTCGAAGTGCGGTCGCAGGAACGGACTCGCCGTCCAGCGTCCCGGCGCTGTTTCGACGCACTCGGTGCCTTCCGTCACGGTGAGCACGTCGTGGCCGGCTGCCTCGAGCGCCTCGACGCAGGCGTTGCCAACGCCGTGCGCGTCAACGAACACGAGCCACGTCGCCCGCGTCGCCAGGGGGTCATCACCCGCGCGACGCAGCGCCGGCACCCGCGTCCAGGCAGGCGTGTGCAGCCAGTCGCCGACGTCGGCGAAGCGCTCGTGGGCGCGGCGTGGCGCCGCCGGCAGCGCGGCGCTCTTCGACCCGGCCGGGCGCGACACCCAGTAACGCTGGCGATCGAACGCATACGTCGGCAGCGGAATGCGGCGCCGGCGCTCCTCGCCGTAATACCCCTCCCAGTCGACAGGCACGCCGGCCGTCCAGAGGCGGCCGAGCGCGGCGGTCACCGTGGCGTTGTCAGCGGCCTGCTCCTGCGGCCGCCGCAGCGCCGGAATCACGCGGGCCGCGGCCAGCCCGGGCTGGCGCCGCACCAGCGTGCTCAACGCCTGACCCGGGCCCACCTCGAGGAATACCCGAGCGCCGTCCAGCAGGGCTGCGGTGCCGTCGCTGAACCGGACCGCCTCGCGGATCTGGCGGCCCCAGTACGCCGGGGTGGTCGCCTCGGCCGCCGTGATCAACGCGCCGCTGACGTTCGAAATGAACGGAATCTTCGGCGCGGACAGCGTTGCCTGCGCCACTGCCGCAACGAACCCGGGCACCGCGCCCTCCATCAGCGCGGAATGGAACGCGTGCGAGGTCTGGAGGCGCTGCGGCTCGATCCCTTCCCCGCGCAGCCGCGTTTCGAACGCACTGACGGCATCCGCGCTTCCCGACACGACACACATCGCGGGCGCATTGATCGCCGCGATCGACAGGTCCGGGCCCAGTATCGTCCTGAGTCGAACTTCCGCGACGGGCGCCGCGCACATGACGCCGTGCGGCATCTGCTCCATCAGCCGCCCACGCAGGGCGACGAGGCGCAGCGCGTCAGCGAGCGGCACGACGCCGGCCAGGCAGGCAGCCACCCATTCACCGACGCTGTGTCCGATCAGCGCGTCCGGCTGGATGCCCCACGACATGAACAGCCGCGCCAGCGCGTACTCGACGACGAACAGCGCCGGCTGCGCGTGCCCGGTCCGCGTGAGCCGTTCGGTGTTTGCCGGTGTGACGCCGTCGCCGGGATAGAGCAGGTCGCGAATGTCGGCGCCGAGATGCGGCGCGAGCAGCCCGGCGCATTCGTCCACGGTGTCGCGGAATACGGCCTCAACGGCGTACAGGTCCCGCGCCATGTCGACGTGCTGCGAGCCCTGCCCGGGAAACATGAAGATGACCGGCTTGTCCTGCCCGTCGTGCAGCTCGCCGAAGACGGAACGCGGATCGCGGGTTTCCAGAAGCGTCCGCGCCTCGTCGATCGATCGGCACACCAGCGCGCGCCGGTTGCGGAACGCGCGCCGGCCCACCTGCAGCGTGTAGGCCGCGTCCGCGAGATCCGTCGCCGGCCGCCGCGCGAAGAAGTTGGCGAGGTTGGCGGAGGCGCGTTCGAGACTGCCGGGCGTTTCGGCCGACAGCAGGAGCAGCTGGTATTCGCGGGAGGCGTCGGTCGGCTCCGACTCGGGCGCCTCCTCCACGATCAGGTGCGCGTTGGTGCCGCCAAACCCGAAGCTGCTGACGCCGGCGCGACGCCGGGTACCGTCCGGCACCTGCCAGTCACGCAGTTGCGTGTTGACGTAGAACGGGGTGCTCTCCAGGCGCAGGTCCGGATTCGGACGCTCGAACATCGCAGAGGGCGGCAACTGGCGATGCTGCATCATCAGCGCCGTCTTGATCAGCCCGGCGACGCCGGCCGCCGCGTCGAGATGCCCGATGTTCGCTTTGACGGTGCCGATCGCGCAGAACTGATTGCGCGAAGCAGTGCGCCGGAAGGCCTGGTTCAGCGCCTGGATCTCGATTGAATCGCCGAGCGACGTCGCCGTGCCGTGCGCCTCGAGATAGCTGATGCTGTCGGCCGGGACGTTGGCGGCCACCAGCGCGTCGCCGATGACCTTGCTCTGGCCGTGGACGCCCGGCGCCGTGAAGCTGGCGCGGCGCGCGCCGTCGTTGTTGATGCTCGATCCGCGGACGACCGCGAGGATCGTGTCGCGATCGGCGAGGGCGTCCTCGAGACGCTTGAGCGCCACTACGCCGATGCCGTTGCTGAACACCGTGCCGGCGGCGGCGGCATCGAACGACCGGCAATGCCCGTCGGGGGAGAGAATGCTGTCTTCCTGGTACCAGTAGCCGGAGTTCTGCGGCAGCCGCAGCGACGCGGCGCCGGCCAGCGCCAGATCGCACTCTCCGTTCAGCAGCGCCTGACAGGCGAGGTGCACGGCCACGAGCGAGGTCGAGCAGGCGGTCTGCACCGGGAAGCTCGGCCCTTTCAGGTCCAGCTTGTACGAGACGCGCGCCGTCATGTAGGGCAACTCGGTGCCCATGGCGATCGCCAGCGGGTCGGGGTTCGGCAGCAGATCGAGATGCGCGTAGAGGTGTGTCTGGTACGAGCTGAGCGTCGCGCCGCCGTACACGCCGATCGGCCCGCGGAACACGCGCGGATCGTAGCCGGCGCCTTCGAGCGCCTCCCAACAGCACTCCATGAAGAGCCGCTGCTGCGGATCCATCAGCAGCGCCTCGCGGCCACTGAGGCCGAAGAACGCCGGGTCGAACATCTCGATGCCCTCGACGACACCGCGCGCCTTGACGTAGGCGCGCTCCTGCAGCAGCGACGGATCGAGATCGGTCGTGTCGACGTCCTGATCGGCGAACTGCGTGATCGACTCGGTGCCGTCACAGATGTTGCGCCAGAACGTCTCCAGGTCTCCCGCGCCGGGAAACCGTCCCACCATTCCGACGATGGCGATGCCGCCGAGCTCGTCGCGATCGTCGCTCATGTCCTCGAGACCTCTTTCACGCCCCCGCGCCGGCGGGCCAGCTGCTCGCGCTGCCGCCGCATCCGGTCGCGGCGGCGATCGTCGGAATCCTGTTCATCTTCGGCCGTGGGCGCCGCCGGTTCCGCCGGGCTGGCCGCCGCCCCGATCGATCGCACCGTCAGCCCGTCGTAGAGCCTTGCCACCGGCAGGTCGGTGCCGAGCACCTCGTTGACGCGGGTCATCACGCGGATGGCGAGCAGCGAGTGTCCGCCCAGCTCGAAGAAGTTGT
>JANPCT010000106.1:0-4462 GCA_031431095.1 Acidobacteriota bacterium
TTCAGGATGCGCGTCGCCGCGTTTCTTCCCGGCGCACCCATGATGCCGCCGCCCGGATGCGTCGCCGAGCCGCACATGTAGAGACCCTGCACCGGCGTCTTGTACTGCGCCCAGCCGGGGGCCGGCCGCAGGAAGAAGAGCTGTTCCAGCGTCAGCTCCCCCTGGAAGATGTTGCCCTCCGACAGGCCGAAGACGCGCTCGATGTCGAGCGGCGTCAGGACCTGGCGGTGCAGGATGATGTCCCTGATGTTCGGCGCGTACTTCGCGATGGCGTCGATCACCGTGTCGCCGAATCGCTCGCGGTGCGCATCCCACCCGCCTTCTTCCTTGAGGTGATACGGCGCGTACTGCACGAAGCACGACATCACGTGCTTCCCCGGCGGCGCCACCGAAGGATCCGTCAGGCTCGGTATGACGATGTCGATGTAGGGCTCGCGCGAGTAGCGGCCGTACTTGGCCTCGTCATAGGCGCGCTCCATGTAGTCCACGCTGGGCGAGATCGACATCGCGCCGCGCAGATGATGCCCGGCGCCGGGCAGCGCCGTGAACTCCGGAAGACCGTCGAGCGCCAGGTTCACTTTGCCGGACGAGCCGCGGTACTTGTAGCGTTTGACGTCCGCCACGAAGTCCGGCGGCAGGTTGTCCTCGCCCACCAGTTTCGAGAACGTCTGCCGCGGGTCAAGGCTCGAGGCCACCACGTTCGCGGTGTAGTAGTCGCCGCTTTCCAGCACCACGCCAACGGCCGCGCCGTCCTTGATGAGGATGCGCGAGACCGGCGTTTCGGTGCGGATCTCGACGCCCGCCTCCCGGGCGGCGCCGGCAATCGAGTTCGAGATCGCGCCGGTGCCGCCGCGTGAGAGCCCCCACGACCGGAACGCGCCGTCGATCTCTCCCATGTAGTGGTGCAGGAGGACGTAGGCCGTGCCGGGAGACCGGACGCCGAGGAACGTCCCGATGATCCCCGACGCCGACATGGTGGCCTTGAGGACGTCGGTCTCGAACCACTGGTCGAGAAAATCCACCGCGCTCATCGTCATCAACTGG
The DNA here is from genome assembly GCA_031431095.1 of Acidobacteriota bacterium. Lineage (GTDB taxonomy): Bacteria > Acidobacteriota > Vicinamibacteria > Vicinamibacterales > 2-12-FULL-66-21 > JAICSD01. Next base: position 1,045 of record JANPCT010000106.1, read on the forward strand.
ACCTGGTTGTATTTGTCCTGGTCCGAGAGCGCCTGGAAGCGCCTTCCGAGGAACGCGAGATCCATCAGGCCGCGCGGATTGAGGGAGGTGGGGTCGGGCGGCGTCATGTTCAGGATGGGCTTCACGAACCGGCCCATCTCGATCATCGCCTTGCCGTACTCTTCGTAGGCCTCGGCATCCACCTTCGAGTGGCGCGCGATCTCGCGCCGCGTCTTCCCGTGATCGTTGACGCGCCAGAGGTAATCGCCGTTCGGCATCGGCGTAAAGGTGCCGTCGAGCGGCAGGATCTCGAGCCCGTGGCGCGGCAGGTCGAGCTCCCGGATGATCTCGGGACGCAGCAGCGAAACCACGTATGAGGCGACGGAATACTTGAATCCGGGGTAAATCTCCTCCGTCACGGCCGCGCCGCCGAGCACGTGTCGCCGCTCGAGCACGAGCACCTTCCGTCCCGCCCGCGCGAGATAGGCCGCGCTGACCAGGCCGTTATGGCCTCCGCCGATCACGATGACGTCGTAGGAAGTACTCATAGCTGACTACTGACGGTTGCGCGGACGTGGGACGCCGGCTGCGGAAGGCCGGACGGGCGCAGGCGGCGGTTCTACGACAGCCCGGCGGATCGGGTCTGGTTGCCGAGCAGCAGCGCGTGGAGGCGTGCGGCGGAGCCGGTCGTCGGCATCAAGGCCGACATTATACCGCCTCGCCGTCGCCGGTCAGACGGAGCGCAGCACCGGATTCCACGTCGTCGTGCGGTACTCCCGCGGCAAGCGGCACTGGCGATTGAAGATCTCGATCTGCATGATGAGGCTCATATCTTCGACGGTCAGGCCCGGCGACTGATTCGGCTGGGCCGTGAGCCGTTGCGCCAGCTGGCGGATGATCTCCGGCGAAAACACGGTGTCCGGAGATCCCAGGTACTTCTCGTCGAACTGCTTGAACACCTTCAAGATTCCCTGGTGCTGCTCCGCACCCACCTGGCGCGCCGGGATGAAACCGATCTTCTTGCGCTGCGCCAGGCCACGCGGCAGCCAGCGTTCGGCAGCCAGACGCTCAATCGTTTTGTCCCAGAACAGCGTCTTGTGCATGCTGGTCGGGATCGACAGCAGGAACTCCACCAGACGATGGTCGAGGAATGGGACGCGCGCCTCGACGCTTTGCGACGAGCTGGCCCGGTCCTCGTACCAGAGATTCCACGACTCCAGGCTCGCCTCCACCTGCCCGCGGAGATACGCCGCATACGCATGCGTCTCATCCGGGACGAAGTCATCGCGGAACATCGGCGCGAACTTCTGGGGCAGGTTGACGTGACTGCGATGAAAGGCCTCCCACGTCGGATGGGTCTTGCCGTACGGGTCGCCGGAATCCTTCGAGTACCCGCCCGCGAATTCGTCCGCCCCCGCACCGATCATGACGACTTTCATCTGGGGCTCGACCAACCGCACCTGACCGTAGGTCGCCAGTTTGGAGAGCGTGACCGCGTTCACCCCGGGGGCGCCGAGGGTCCACACCAGATACTCCAGGTCCTGTAGCGTCAGATTGAGAAACCGCCGGTCGGCGAGGCTCACCTTGGTGAGCTTCAATCCCTCGGCCGCGACGAGGGCCTCCGTGGCTGCCGTGTCTCCCGTCTGGTCCGAGCGATCGTGGATGTGGAAACAACGAATATCCTTGTTCCACTTCGCGGCCAGCGCCGCAATGATGCAGCTGTCCAGGCCCCCGCTGAGAAACACCCCGATGGGCACGTCACTCATCAACTGCCGGTGCACCGCACCTTCCATGAGGCTCGCATACTCGTCGACGTAATCCTCGACACGACGCGCCGGCAGGTGCCGCGACTGCATGTAGACGGAGTGGTAAGACCAGTACTGTTTCGGCGCGAGAGGCGCTCCGGGTTTCGCGATGGCGTAGAACCCGCCGCGCAGGATGTTGATGCCCGCAACCGGACTCATGCCGGGTTGATGCCAGTCCACGAAATTCGGCATGCGGGCGCAATCCGGGTGTTCCAATAACGCGCGAAGTTCCGATCCGAACAGAAGCGCAGACCGTGTTTGCGCGTAGTACAGCGGCTTGACGCCGAATCGATCGCGCGCCAGGAAGAGCTCCTGCTCTCGCACATCCCACACCGCGAAGGCGAAGATGCCGTCGAGCATCGGCAACATGTCGGGGCCGTACTCTTCGTAGAGGTGGACCAGGACCTCGGAATCCGAGCGCGTGCGGTATTGATGCCGGCCGCCCAACCGTGCCCGCAGTTCCAAGTGGTTGTAAATCTCACCGTTGGCCACCACGAACTTGGTCCGATCCTCGTTCCAGATCGGCTGGCTGCCACCCGCGAGGTCCACGATCGACAGCCGGCGGAATGCCACCGCCAGCGCGTCGTCCACGTAGTACGTTTCTTCGTCCGGGCCTCTGGCGGCGATCTGTCCGCTCATCCGCTCCAGCAGAGCCGTGGCGTCTTCCCGCGAACCTTCGCGCCGCGAATCCAGGTAACCGACAATCCCACACATCTCTTACCACCCGCCACAATTGCTTGAGGAGATCAGATCCCGGCACTGGCACCGGGCCAGCCGAGCATTTTTCTTAGACTTCGGTGTCATCCCGGAGAGGCGGGACGACTTGCGAGGGCGGCACTATACACGGAAGAGGCATCTCGCACAAAGAGCTGTGGCGTTGACCCGGGCCCGTGGCGGCGTTCCATGGCCTCGCTATAAGATTGCCTCCATGCCGATCGGAACACCCCTGCACGAGCGCACTTTCCCTCTTTGCGAGAGCCTGAACTACCGCGAATGGTCGGGGTACTACACGGTCAGCGCTTACGAAAGCCACCACGAACACGAATACAACGCCATCCGTAACGCTGCCGCCCTCATCGACGTCTCGCCGCTGTTCAAGTACATGGTCACGGGGCCCGACGCCGCCCGTCTCGTCGACCGGCTGATCACGCGGGACGTCGCGAAGATGAGCGTCGGCCAGGTGTTCTACACCCCTTGGTGCGACGAGCACGGCAAGGTGATTGATGACGGCACGGTGTCGCGGCTCGGGGAGGAGACGTTCCGCTGGACGGCCGCCGACGCCAGCCTGCGATGGTTCAGGCAGAATGCCGAAGGCATGAACGTGCGGATCGAGGACGTCTCGGAGGAAATTGCCGCGGTGGCGCTGCAGGGTCCCACGTCGGCTCGGCTCCTGAGTGCGGTCGCCGACGCGGACCTCGCGATCCTGAAGTACTTTCGCGTGACCAGCGGAACGATAGCGGGCGTTCCTGTCGACATTTCGCGTACCGGCTACACGGGGGATCTCGGGTACGAGATCTGGATGCCGTCGGCGCGTGCCCTGGACGTGTGGGACGCGCTGATGCAAGGCGGCCGGCCGTTCGATATCAAGCCGGCGGGAATGCTGGCGCTGGACGTCGCGCGCATCGAGGCGGGCC
>JANPCT010000107.1:0-2549 GCA_031431095.1 Acidobacteriota bacterium
CCATCGCCCTGCGGCGGACGCTGGCCGCCGTGCGTGGCGCGGCGCTCCGCGTTGGCGCGCGCGCGGGCGCGTTCGTCGGCCTTGCGCGCGCGGATCTCGGCGATGCGCTGCGCGTGCGGCACTTCGAGACGCTCCGCGGGAGCGCTTTCGTAGTTGAAGTCCGGCACCGTGACGCGCGGCAGCCGGCGGCCGATCGCTTTTTCGATCGCGCGCAGATCCCCTTCCTCTTCGGAGGAGACGAGCGTGAACGCGGACCCCGTCAGCTCGGCGCGCGCCGTGCGTCCGACGCGGTGGATGTAGTCGTCCGGCTGCATCGGCACGTCGAAGTTGATCACATGCCCGAGCGCCGAGACGTCGATGCCGCGCGCCGCGATGTCGGTGGCGACGAGGACCTTGTAGCGCCCCTTCTTGAATCCCTCGAGCGCCTGCGTGCGCTGCGCCTGCGAGCGGTTGCCGTGAATCCGCTCGACGCTCACCTTGTGGCCCGCCAGGTACTTCGTCAGGCGATCGGCGCGGTGCTTCGTCCGCGTGAAGACCAGCGCGTCCTGCACTTCATTGCTCTGCAGCAGTTTGAGCAGCAGCGGCGCCTTGAGCGGCTGGAGCACGGGGTAGACGGCCTGCGTGATCCCGGTCGCCGGCGCGGCGCGGCGTTCGAGATTGATCGTCACCGGATCGTGCAGCATCTCCTGCGTCAGCTGCGCAATCGGCGGCGGCATCGTCGCGCTGAAAAACAGCGTCTGCCGCTTCTTCGGGATGTGCCGCAGCACGCGGCGGATGTCGGGCAGGAACCCCATGTCCAGCATGCGGTCGGCTTCGTCGAGGACGAGGAACTCGATGCCGCTCAATTTCGCATACGGGGCGCGGAAGTGATCGAGCAGGCGCCCCGGCGTGCCGACGATGACGTCGACACCGCTGCGGAACGCGTGCTCCTGCGGGCCCATGCCGACGCCTCCGAACACGGCGGCGCCGTTGATCGGGGTGTGGACCGTCAGGTCCTTGAGGTCTTCGAGAATCTGCGCCGCGAGCTCGCGGGTCGGCGTGATGATCAGGGCGCGCGTCGTGCCGCGCGGCTTCCCCATCAACTGGTTGAGGATCGGCAGCAGGAAGGCGACGGTCTTGCCGCTCCCCGTCATCGCGCAGGCGAGGACGTCCTTCCCTTCGATCGCCGGGGGAATGGCGTCCGCCTGGATCGGGGTGGGCCGGGCGAAGCCGAGGTCCTTCAACCCGCGTAGAAGGTCGGGGTGAAGCTTGAACTGACTGAAAGGCATGGTGCTCTCGTGATTGGACAATCCACTATAGTGTCACGTTCCGCCGTCCGCCGCTCGCCCGGCCATGACGAGCATGCCTGGGCCGCAACCGTCCTGTGCTGATTCAGATGCCTGCATGAGGTTTGGAAACCGCGCGCGCGAGCGTACGATGGACGTCATGGATGTGCGACGCCTTTTCAGCGAGCAGGAGCAGAGCGGATTTCCCGACCTGGCCGGGTCCGACGGACAGGGCCGCATCCGCGTCTCCGAGCGGCTCTTGAACGAAATCATCACCGAGCAGCTGCGCGGATCCTCCGCCGTCCGCGAGCTGCACGTCGTCCCGCGCGCGGACAATCGTTTTGGCGTGCGCGTGGTCACCACGAAAGCGTTTCTGCCGGCGATTTCAATCGAGGTGGCGATCGACAAGCAGCCGTCCCTTCCCGGAGATCCGGTGCTCGGCCTGACGCTCTCCGGTCTCGGCGGCATGATGCGTTTCGCCGGCGGGTTCCTGACTTCCCTTCCGCCCGGCGTGCGAATGGACGGGGAGCGCGTGTTCGTGGATCTGCGCGCTGCGCTCGCCGCGCAGGGTCTCGCCAGCGTGCTGAACTACGTCAAGGAAGTGCGGCTGACGACGGAGGAGGGGCGGCTAATCGTGTCGTTCTCCGTTCTCGCCGGCGCCTGACGCACTATCGATGGCTGAGGGCGTGCGGCGCGTTCGCGCACGCGTCATGTGAAGTGCTGAGTCTGTACGTGAGAAAGGCCAGCAAGCCTCCGTCAGGGAAGCTCGCTGGCCTTGTGGTTCGTTGAGCGGCTGCTATTGCTATTGCGGCACGCTCAGGTAGGTGCCGAGACGGCCGGTCTTGCGCCATCCGGACTCGGTGCAATAGGCGAGACCGGTGGACTGGTAGCACTGGTTCGTCTGTTGGCCGACATCGAACGGTGTCGACACGCCGAACGTTGCCGGGCTGTGGTGCGCGAAGCCGTCCACCACCACGGTCACTTCGATCGTCCACACCTGGCCGGTCAGCCGCGTCGGTGCGACGACGGTCGTGAAGTTCCAGAAGTAGTTGCTCGGCGTGCCGTAGACGATCGCGCCCGACTTCACCTGGAAGGCGCGCGCCCACTTGTAGCCCGAGTAGGTGACGCTGCCGGCGTTGCTGCCGACTGCGACATACAAGCCGTTGCACGCCGCCACGTAGCTCCAGAAGATGCGGCCGTTGGCTTCGCCGAGCTCCAGGCTTTCGCAGCCCGCGATGCTGCGCCCGCCGGTCCACGACGTCGTCCCGTCAGTGGCGGTGATGG
>JANPCT010000108.1:0-8700 GCA_031431095.1 Acidobacteriota bacterium
CGCTGGAACGGATAGGTCGGCAGCGACACCTTGTGTCGGCGATAGTCGCGATCGAACCCCGCCCATTCGATCTCGACGCCCTTTGCGTAGAGTTCCGCGAGGGACTCGAGCATCTGCGGCCACTCCGCGCCCGCTTTCCGAATCGACGGCAGCCACGCGGCATCGTCCCCCACCAGGCGGCGGCCCATTCCGGACAACGTGGCCCGGGGACCGATCTCGAGGAAAGTCCGGTACCCCGACTCGTACAAGGACGTGATCCCATCGGCGAAACGGACGGGCTCTCGCAGGTGGCTTCGCCAGTAGCCGGCGGCGCCGATTTCGCGTCGTGCGGCGCGACCGGAGAGGTTCGACATGAGCGTGATGTGGTGCGGCTGATATTGAATCGTGGCCGCGATCCGCTCGAATTCCGGAAGGATGGGATCCATCAACGCCGAGTGGAAGGCATGCGAGACGCGAAGCGGTTCCGATCCGATTCCATCTGACTCGAGCTGCCTCAGCAGCGCGGCGAGCGCATCCTGGGGACCGGAAACGACGGCATTCTCCGGGCCGTTGATCGCCGCAATCGACAACGCGCCGGGTCCGCGTTCCAGCGCGGCACGCACGCGCGCCTCGGGCGCGAAGACCGCCGCCATGGCGCCGCCGGCCGGCAGCGACTGCATGAGTCGAGCGCGCGCGGCAATCAGCTTGACGGCGTCCTCGAGGCTGAACACCCCGGCTACGCACGCCGCCACGTACTCGCCGACGCTGTGGCCGAGTACAGCCGATGGCACCACTCCCCACGACTTCCACAGTTCCGCGAGCGCGTATTCGAGCGCGAACAGGGCCGGTTGGGCGTAGCCGGTCTGGTCGATCGCGTTGTGGCCAGCGCTCTCGGGGTATAGCAGTGACAGGAGAGGGACATCCAGCTGGGGGCCCAGCAACTCCGCGCACCGATCCATCGCCCGGCGGAACGTCAGCTGCGTCTCGTAGAGCTCGCGGCCCATTCCTGCGTACTGGGCGCCCTGCCCGGTGAACAGAAACGCAATCCGCGGCGGGTCGATCGCGGCGACTCTGGACCGCGTCAGGCCGGGCACGGAAGAACCGGTGGCCACGGCGGAGATTTGCGCGCGGAGCTGATCCAGCGACTCCGCGACCATGGCGGCTCGACTGGGGAGGTGGGCACGCCCGGTATTCGCCGTGAAGGCGACGTCCGGGAGCGGCGCGGACGAATGCCGCACAAGGTGGGCCTCCCACCGCGCCGCCGTCTCCACAAGCGCCTTGTCCGTACGGGCGGAGAGGGTCGCGATGTGCAGCGGGCGTTCGGGTCCGGGCTCGTCGGTGTTGCCGATCGCCGACTCCTCGATGACCACGTGGACGTTCGTTCCGCTGAAGCCGAACGAGCTGACGCCGCCGACGCGGCGTTGCTCCGCGCGCGGCCAGGCGCGCAGCTCGGACGCGACGTGCACCGGTAGAGTGGCCCAGGGAATGTACGGATTGGGCTCCTGCAAGTGCAGGCTCGGCGGAATCTGCTCGTGCTGCAGCGCCAGCACGACCTTGATCAAACCCGCGATACCGGCGGCCGCCTGGGTGTGGCCGATGTTGGTCTTGACCGAGCCGATCACGAGCGGGTGGGCTCGGTCGCGCCCTTCGCCGAGGACCGACGCGAGCGCCTGGACTTCGATCGGGTCGCCGAGCGAGGTGCCGGTCCCGTGCGCTTCGACATAGGCCACCTCGGAAGGGCGAACGCCGCCGCGCTGTAGCGCCGCGCGAATGACGGCTTCCTGCGCGGGGCCGTTGGGCGCGGTGAGGCCGCTGCTGGCGCCGTCCTGGTTCACCGCGGAGCCGCGGATCAGCGCCAGAACCTGATCGCCGTCCGCGAGCGCGGTCGACAGCCGCTTCAGCACGAGGACGCCGCAGCCCTCCCCTTCGACGAACCCGTCGCCTTTCGCATCGAATGTCTTGCAGCGCCCATCCGCGGCGAGCATCCGCAACCGGGAGAAGACCACCGAGTTGAGCGGAGACAGCGTCACGTGGACGCCGCCGGCAATCGCCATCCGGCAGTCCTCGCTGCGCAGGCTCTGACACGCGAGATGCACCGCGACCAGCGAGGACGAGCATGCGGTGTCCACGGCCATCGCCGGCCCTTGCAGGCCGAGCACGTAAGCCAGGCGGCCGGCCGCGATGCTGTGGGCCGTACCCGACAGCGAATAGGCGTCGATGCGGGCGAGATCGGCGGTCTGGAGTTGCAGGGCCGCGTAGTCGATGCTGCAGATCCCGACGAACACGCCGGTCGAAGATCCCGAGAGCCGATCCGGCGCGATCCCGGCTTTTTCCAGCGCTTCCCAAGTCACTTCCAGCAGCAGCCGCTGTTGCGGGTCAATGCCGGCCGCTTCGCGCGGGGCAATGCCAAAAAACTGCGGATCGAACCCGTCCACACCGTCCAGGAACGCGCCCCATCGACCGTAGGCCTTTCCAGGGACATCGGGCCGCGGATCGTAGTAGGCGTCGACGTCCCAACGGTCCCGGGGCACCTCGCGCACGGCATCGACCCCGTTGCGGAGCAACGCCCAGAATCCGTCGGCGTCATCCGCGCCGCCCGGGAAACGGCAGCCCATCCCGACGATGGCGATCGGTTCCGTCCTCGCGCGCTGCGCGGCATCGAGCCGGCTTTTCATGTCATCGAGGGCCAGCAGTGCCCGTTTGAGCGGCGAAAGCGCGGCGACAGCGTCTTGAGGATTCGACATTTTGTGGGGAGATCCGCCGCTGCCGTTCCAAGATGCGATCCAGACGCGTCGATAGCGAGGTTGGGAAAACGCTTCGGAAAGCGGGGGGGGCCGCCGATCAAACGCCAGAAATCCGACAAATAGCTGACTTTAGTCACCGTTGTCGATCGGGTGGTCGATTGGTTCCAGGCTAGGGTGCGCGCGTTTTAGCCGCCAGGCATGACTAAAGGCGCCGCTGGAGGCACATCTAGCCTGGAAGGATGAACGCCTCACTCGTAGAAGCTTGTTTTGTCGAATCATTTCCTCACTGCTCCGTGGCCCCCGTCTTGATACAGCACGGGCGTCCGTCCGTCGGGCGGGGACGCTGTTCCTCGCCTGACTGACGCGCCGGAGGTCCACGCGCGGCGCCCCCGGTACTCGTTGTCCAAGAGGAGTCTGTGTTGGTTGCAACCCTGTGTAGGAAGGCGATCCCGCGGTGTATTCGCGCGGCAGCTGTCGCGTCCATTCTGGCACTCGCGGCCCCGGCGTACGCCCAGGGACCGCCCTATTCGTTTCAAACGTTCAACTATCCCTCTGCCAAGAGTACGCGCCCGTACGGGATCAACAATTCCGGCGTGGCCGTCGGAACCTTCGTTGACCAGGCTGACGTCAGCCACGGGTTCAAATATGAGCAGGGTGCGTTTACCGTGCTCGATTTCCCCGGTTCGACGCACAATCACGTCCTCGGCATCAATCACCAGGGCCAAATCCTTGGATCCTACTCGTTCAACGGCATCAACGGCCCGTGGCACTCGTTCGTCTACGAGAACGCAACATTCACTCAGTTCGACTTCCCTGGCTGGGAATCCGACGCGAGAGGAATCAATGCGTCCGGGTCGATCGTCGGCGTCTACAACTCCAGCGGCCTGCTGCCCACCCACGGATTTACGCGGACGGGCACCGACACCTACGCGACGCTCGACTATCCCGGCGCGCTCTACACGTTCCTGTGGGGGATCAACGACGCCGGCACGATCAGCGGATCGTTCATCGCGCCCAACGACCCCTATTTCTTCGACCGCGGGTTCGTTTACAGCAAGGGCGTGTTCACCCGGATCGATTTCCCAGGGGCGTTCGAAACCAACGTCATGGGGATCAACAACAACGAGGACATGACCGGCTCGTATTTGCTGGCGGGGGGCGTCGTCAACAGCTTCGTCTACACGCAGGGCCGGATCCGCGCGTTCAGCTATCCTGGCGCAACCAACACCCGGGCCATCGCGATCAACGACGCGCGGCATGTCGCCGGGTTCTACTTTTCTGCCGCCTGCCCTGAGGGCTGCGGATTCGTCGCCCAGCCGACGACCGGATTGCCGCGCTGCGATCAGACGTTCGCCATGAGCTACGCGGCGGGCACGCTCAACCTCACATTCACGCTCGCCACGACGACGCCGATGACCTGGGAGACGTGGCTTGCCGGTTCAGCCGGCACGGTGCGCCTGTGGTCGATTCCGCTGGCAGCGACGCCCAAGACCGCGCCGTTCTCCGTGCCGCTCTCGTTGCGCCCCGCCGGGAAATTGACGGGGCTCTCGGGCCTGAGTATCCCGGGGACCGGAATGGTCTGCGCCGACTACCGCAGCATCGACACCGGCTCGCAGTAGCGCACTCCAATCACGTTCACGACAAGGGCGGCTGCCGTAGGGCAGCCGCCCTTGGTTTGTCCGCAAGTCTCCTGCCGGCGAACCCTACAGGCTCTCGAGTCTCTGAATCAGCAAGGCCTCGGCTTCTTCCTCGGAGACATCAGCCAATCGCGCGGCCGCCGCGCCGAGCCCGTCGGCGGGGGACGGTTCGGCGGTCGTTGCCACGGACGGCGCCGTCGTGCCGAGCTGCTGGCCGAGAAACTGGGCGATCGCGTCGATGGTCGGGTAATCGAACATCAATGTCGCGGGCAGCGTGACCGCGGCGCCCGCCCCCGACGCGAGTCGATTGCGAAGCTCCACCGCCATCAACGAGTCGAGCCCGAGGTCCATCAAGCGCTGGCGCCGTTCTGGTAACGCCGTGGGGTCGAGCCGCAGGACTCCCGCGACGTGCCCGCGCACATAGTCGATCAACAGTTCCTCGCGCTCCGCCGGCAGCGCCTCCTTGACGCGGACCACCAACGGCTCGAGTTCGGGCGTGTTGGCCGTATTCTCTCCTGCGCCACCGCGACCGACGTCCTGCCGGCGAGTCCATGCCTCCGCGACTGCCGGTTGGGCGGGCGCGCCGCTCAGAGGGGCACGCGCGACGAAGACGGTCTGGCCGATCACCGCGGCCGGTGAATCCGGGCCGGGGAAGGCACAGACCGTGTCGAAGCCCGACTCCGCCAGCGCACGCTGCCACTGGTCGAGCGCGAGCAGCGGGTGATCGCCGCGGAAGTTGTCTTCGAATTTCTGCCATCCCTCGATGAGAGCGATGGTGATGTCAAAGAAGGCGTGGTACACCGTGTCTTCGGCCAGCACGAGGATCCCGCCGGGCGCGAGCAGCGACCGCGCGTGCTCGAGCGTCCGGATCACGTTGCGGGTGGCGTGCAACGCATTGGCCGCGATTACCACGTCGAAGAACCCGGTCGGGTACCCCTGGCTCGCGGGAGTTTTCTCGAGGTCCAGCAACCCATACCGCACGAAATCGTAGTCACGGAACTTCCCCTCTGCGCGCCGCAGGAAGAAGTCCGAGACGTCCGTAAACCAGTACGTGGTGGACGCGCGAGGCAGGGCGGGAAGCACTGCCGACGTGGTCGCACCGGTTCCGGCGCCGAGCTCGAGGACGCTGACGGCGGCGCGACGCGCGCGCGTGCCGAGGTGGGCCGCGGTGACCGCCCGAGCGATCCCGTTGATGTAGCGCGAGGCGGCCGAGCGCTGGTACAACTGCTCGGCAACATCGACGCTGCCGCCCGGGAAGAGCGTCTCGAGCGGGCTCTCGGCACCGGTGATCACCCGCCGCAGGCTGGTGCCGCACCGCGTGATGTAGTCGATGAGGAACGGCACATCGGCCAGGTCCGTCGATTCGCGCCAGATGACCTCGAGCTGGGGATGGGGAAGTGCCGCCACGCTCACGTAGACGTCGCCGTCGCGGCGCAGCAGATCCTCACGAACCAATCGATCGAGCCAGCGTCCGACCAGTTTGGAGTAGGCCGGCAGCACACCGCGTTGGTCGAGAATCTCGGCTGCAGAGTGGCGTTCGCCAGGCCTGATGAACACGCCGAGCTCGCGCAGGGCCTGGACGATGTAGGCGGTCGTCAGGCGCTCCAGACAGTGCCACTTGCCGCCAAACGAATGCAGGTTGAGATCGAGCGGCCCCTCCTGCGCCTGACGCTGGCCCGCCGCAATGACAATGTCGAGATCCGCGGCGTTGGCTCCAGGCGTGGACTCGTCGGTCGAAATCCAGTAACGCTGACGCTGGAACGGATACGTCGGTAGCGCGATCTTGCGGTGCCCGTACCCGGCCTCGAAACCGGTCCAGTCGATCGCGACGCCGGACGCGTGCAGGGCGAGAAGGCTGTCGAGCACCTGCTCCCAGTCGCCGCGCTCCGCCCCGAGCGATGCCAGCCACAACGCCGGGGCGTCCGCCGCCCCGATCTGCCGCGCATCGTCAGGCGCGGGCGTGTAACCGATTTCGAGGAACAGTCGATGCGACGCCTCCCGGAGTGTGCGGACGCCTTCGGCGACACGCGCCGGCGCTCCGGCAGACCGCCAGAATCCGGCGTCGCTGACTTCTCCGTCTGTCGCGAAGGTGCCACGCAAGTGAGACACGATCGGGATGCGCGGCACGGCGAACTGGATCGCGGATGCCGGGGCGGCGCCATCCGGAGTCGCGGCCAGCGCGGCGCCGTCCTCGAGGCTGAACGCGCCCGCGATGCAGCCGGCGGCGTATTGCCCGCCGTCGTAGCCCAGCACGGCCGCCGGCTCGACGCCCCACGACCGCCAGAGCTGCGCCAGCGCGTACTGAATCGCGAACAGCGATGCCCGGCTGAACTGCTCGTTGGCCGCCGTGCCGGCGCTCGTCTCGGACCGCGGAGCGAACAGCACCGATAGCAACTTCTTCGGGAGATGGGCGCTCAGCACCCGGTCGACGGCGTCGAGTTCCCGCCGGAACCCGGGCTGCGTCTCATAAAGCTGGCGGGCGTGACCGGCGTAATCGGATCTCTCCCCGGTGAACACGAACACGACTTCCGAGCGCTCGACCCCTTCGACGAAGCCGAAGTGAAGCTCCGCGGCGCGGTCGCCGCGGGCGATCTGCCCGAGCCGCTCCTGCACCTGCTGATGCGATCCGGCGACGAATCCCACGCGATATGGGAAGTGGGCGCGTCCGCCGTTCAAGGTGTTGGCGAGATCGCCGGGCGCCGGGGTATCCGTCTCGACCCGCGCCGCGAGCCGCGCCGCCATCTCCTTCAGTGCGTCCTCGGACTTGGCGGACAACGTAATCGGGTGCAGCGGCCGCTCGCGCGCGCCGGGCGGCGCCGCGACGGGCGGCTCCTCGACCACCAAGTGCGCGTTGGTGCCGCCGAAACCGAACGCGCTGACGCCGGCAATCCGCGCCGCTTCGCCGCGCCGCCAGGGCACGGCCGACGTCGGGATCATCGCCGGGAATCCATCCAGAACGATGTGCGGGTTCAGGGTCTTGAAGTGCAGGTGCGGCGGAATCTCGTCATGCTGCATGGCGAGGACGATCTTGATCAGCCCGGTCACCCCGGCCGCCGCCTCAAGATGGCCGACGTTGGTCTTGACCGATCCGACGATCAGCGGCCGGTCGGACGTGCGGCCGGCGCCGAACACCGCGGCCAGTGAGTGCATCTCGATCGGATCGCCGAGCGACGTGCCGGTGCCGTGCGCTTCGATATAGCTGACGTCGCGCGGCGCAACTCCGGCGCTCGCCAGCGCGTCGCGGAGCAGCGTCTGCTGCGCCGGACCGTTCGGCACGGTCAGCCCGCTGCTCTTGCCATCCTGGTTCACCGCCGACCCGCGCACGAGCGCCAGCACGCGGTCGCCGTCGGCGAGCGCGTTGCTGAGCCGCTTCAACACCACCACGCCCGCACCCTCGCCGCGGACGTAGCCGTCCGCCGCGGCGTCGAACGTCTTGCAGCGGCCGTCGCGCGCCAGCATGCGCGCGCGGCTGAAGTTGATGTGCGCTTCCGGCGCCAGGATCAGATTGACGCCGCCCGCCAGCGCGAGACGGCTCTCGCCGGTCCGCAGGCTCTGGCACGCGAGGTGAACCGCGACCAGCGACGACGAGCAGGCCGTATCGACGGCCATGCTCGGGCCCTGCAGCCCGAGGCTGTACGACAGTCGGCCGGCGGCGACGCTCGGCGAGTTGCCGGTGCCGAAGTAGGCGTCGATCTTCGCGGCGTCCCCGCCTTTCATCTGCAGTTGCGCGTAGTCGGCGCTGCTCAGGCCGACGAAGACGCCGGTCTTCGTGCCGGTGAGACGGTCCGGGGCCTGGCCGGCGTGCTCCAGCGCCTCCCAGCTGACCTCGAGGAGCAACCGCTGCTGCGGGTCCAGCGAGATCGCCTCGCGCGGCGAGATGCCGAAGAACTTCGGCTCAAACTGGTCCACGGCGCCGATGAATCCACCGTGGCGCGCGTACATTTTGCCGGGGGCGTCGGCGTCTGCGTCGTAGTACGCGTCGAGATCCCAGCGGGCGCGCGGTACTTCTGAGATTGCGTCGACGCCATTGCGCAGCAGCTCCCAGAAGGCGTCCGGCGTATCGGCGCCGCCCGGCACGCGACAGCCGATGCCGATGATCGCAATCGGTTCGTTGGCGTCCACGGCGCGCGCCGCCGCCGCGGGCGCGGCGGGTTCGGCCGGCAGCTCCGCCACCACGGTGTCCATCACGAACGTCGTCAGCGCTTCGATCGTCGGGTAATCGAACGCGAGCGTCGCGGGCAGCGTGCGGCCGAGCGTGGCCTGCAGCCGGCTGCGCAACTCGACCGCCATCAGCGAGTCCATGCCGAGATCGCGCAGACCCTGGTTTGGCGCGATCGGCG